>JAFGBY010000152.1 GCA_016932915.1 Acidobacteriota bacterium
AGAACTATGGAATCTTGAGCACAGGGAATTTCAATATTTTGCAGTTGGGCTTCTCGATAAATATGTAAAAAAAGTACCAGGGGACTTCATAAATATATATGAATGGATGATAATAAATAAATCCTGGTGGGATACAGTTGATGCCATTGCTGCTAACCTGGTCGGACTTCATTTTCAGCGTTTTCCTGATCTCATTACCCCAAGGACCGAGAAGTGGATGAAATCTGGAGCTATGTGGCTCCAGCGGACAGCGCTTCTATTCCAGCTACGGTACAAGGATAAGACTGATTTCGATTTGATGACCCGATACATAATTGAATTAAAGGACGAAAAGGAATTTTTTATAAGGAAAGCGATAGGCTGGGCACTCAGGGAATATTCGAAAACCGACCCGGATACTGTTTTTAAATTCGTGAAGCAAAATAAATTGGCCCCCCTCAGCGAGAGGGAGGCCTTAAAAGTAATTGAGCGCAGTAAGTAAGTAATCTATTTACTGCATTTGAATTCGGTCGTTCTCAGCAGGTTGCCGTCGTCCACTCTATCAGTGACGGTTACCTTCTCTATACTCTTGAACAGATTATAAAGTGATGACATATTTTTTGTATAGAACTCCTTTGATGGATTATATCCCCAGCCGGGAGCGTTCTTTAACATATCAACTGTTTTAAGTATTTTTCCACCTGTGTTCGCGAACTGAAATTCAGAATATGCTATTGATTCATCAGGAATAGAAACTGAACCGGTTTTTGTGGATACCTCTTTCCATATCTCAGGCCCATTCCCGAATATAATCATATTTCCTTTGTATGCGATGAATGGACTGCTTTTTAGAATAAACGGGGTATCAATGAAAAGTGTCATCCATCCGCCGATTTCCATCTTCTTTATTTCAATTTCAGTTTTTCCTGAATAGCTCAGTGTTTTAACTATCGCTGTTTTTATATTTGTAAGTATATCTCTGAATAGCAATTCATCCGTTTTAGCATCGAGAAGGACTGTTGGAGCGAAGAGTTTTACATTAAAAGGATTTGTTCCTATATCTGATTTTACTGCTTCCAATACTTCAGTGGCTCCACTGGTTTTCAGATATTCATTTAACATATCCATGGATTTTACAATTAGTTTATCCTGTTCCGTGAGACGTTCTTCCTCTGATGGTACTGGCAATTCAAAACTTCTAGTGATTATCCTCCTCGATAGAATTTCGGGAACTACAATGGTATAAACACTGAAAGTATCCGCTTGCGATGGGACACTATTTTTTAATCCATTTTTCTTTATCGGAGCAGGAAATTTGTCCTCGGTGTTATATCTGAGATACCTGTTGGTTTCTGTTGCTCCGCATTTGTTCAACTTAACAGCTGATCCACCCGCTTCCATCCATTTCAGGCTGGGAACATTCCTGTGCAGCCAGTAGGTTTTGAAGTAATTATCAGCTGTCAGTTTCCCTATTTCCATATATAGACGAAAATCCCCGTCCAATCCTTTCATTGCTCGATTGAAGTTTGGATTCTTTGCAAGAGAAGCGCTTGACTTCCCTTTGAGGAGTTTTATTGAATCCTCTAACAATTGCGGTTTTGTTCCGATGAGGAGCATATCTCCGACGAGGCCAAAAGCGAACGCCTGATCATTTGTGCCGCCTTCCTTGATAAACACTTCCGTGTCTTCAATCTTTATACTTTGGAATTTTGCCTTCAGTGAGAATAGTTTTGATTTGCTGTACTGGGGGTATGTTATCCTTGTTGCGAATAGAACGTGGATCTGGCCGATATCATATACAGCCATTGCCGATTCATTTCCGGCGAATTCGCGTATGTTATTGATATGAATAGACAAACCGATCAGTTTTTCCCAATTTTCAAACCGTTCGCCCAGTTTCCTGTATAGTTTGGAATTCGCAAAATCGGTGAATGCGGCAGTTTCCAGGTATTTGCTCCCGAAATCGGAGCGGAGGTATGAATCGATGTTGGATGTCATGTTTTCCGTCCAGAGGTAAACCAGAGGTGAATCGGGGAAGACGGAAGATAAATCATCGGAGGAGAAAACCGCCGTTGACAGAAACAGTACGCAGATAAGAAGTGTCGGGATAATTGTTCTTGTATTCATCATAACCTCCTATATTCTCCATTTAAGGGTAAACAGCTTTTCTTCAGCCTTTATCCTGTTACTTATCTTTTCCTTGATGGCGTTGTTTTCTTTATGCCACTTTGCCAGTTCAACAGGATTATCTTTCACAAGGTCGAACAGAAGTGAATGATAAAAGTCGAGCCTGCTGAGTGAATCTATTTTAATCGCAGCGTTTTTCATCTTCTCAATGAATTCTATTTTTTCCTTTGTAGAATTGAGGTTTGTATAAACCTTTTTGAATTCATAAATAATCCTGGTTTCTCCGCTGCTTAATGATTCCTGGTTTTCATATGGCTCAAGTACTTTTACAGCTTTCAGGTATTCACCCTTGTCGAAATATGTTTCAAATAGTAATCGTAGGAGCGAGTTGTCATCAGGTGACTGGTTGATAGCCTTCATGCTATACTTTATCGCCTTCTCATAGTCTTTAATGTTCCTATAGTATTCGCTCAGGCGGAGGTCCGCCCTGGAAGCATATGCTAAAGTGACTGAAGCCCTGGTCAGCAGGAATTTCACCCGATTCGGGTTGCGCTTCATTTCTGCCTCATATGCCGCAATGATGAAATAGTTTTCATCCACAATCTGAGGTTTTTGTGCAATAGCAGTGTTAACATATTTAACTATTTTTCCTGATGGTGGAAGATTGTGAGTGATTTTCTCTAGGATATATTCCGTCAGGTCATTACGGACCGAACGTGATACATCGTTTCTCTCAAGGATTTTAATCATCAGATTTTCAGAATCGGAATACTGCTTATTGGATACATACAGTTTCGCTAACGCGCAGAGGTTCGCATCATCATCCGGTGTGATTTTTCTGATGTTCTCGCGGGCTTCAATTGCTTTCCCATAGAGTTTGTTTTTATCCAGCAAATCAGCAGCAAGCGATAAAGCCTTTGTATTATTGGGTGTATAAGTCATCAGTCTGTTTATGGATTTGATGGCTTCATCACGATTTCCTGCAATAAACAATTCATTCGCATAACCATAAAGGTTACTATCATTCACCTGTTTCTGTTTATCGATGAGATATTTATACATCTCAATAGCAAGCTTGTTCCGCTCATCTGCGATTTTTACATCGCTGAGAGCTTTGATGAATTCACGATAAGCAGAGGTGCTATTCTTTGTTATATATTTTCTCTCGATCTCAGTGATGGCAGGTTTCTCTCCCAGTTTTGCTCTGACCAGTATCAGTCTTACTGGAATCCAGAGTTTAACCTGGTTTTTATCACTGGATAGCTGTTCAGCCATTAGCTTTTTCGCTTCGGCGAATTTGTCGATTTTCATCAGATGATCGTAATAATCACGGACTGTATTTTCTTTCTGATCTATAGGTATTGAAGTTGATTCCTCGGTCAGCGTATAAAGCTCGCCGTAATAATAGGTCTTATCTTTTTCGTTGAGTAGGTATGTATCCGATACAATCTGCCTTAGTAAGCTAATAGATGTTCTATTGTTCTCGAATATCTTCCTGATGATGGATGTGCAGTCATACTGTACTTTATGAAGCTCTGTGATCTTTTTAGCCCCGGTGACAACTGAAAAGATGTTATCGGTATAGGAACGCTTCTGTACCATATCATCGATATGTGCGATGTATCTCTTTATACCCTTTTCTGCATATCCGTTCTCTATGAGAACATTCATGTAAAGAGCATAATCGTTGGTGAGGTTACTCTCGTATAGTTTTTCCCATACAGAAAACGCCTGGTTTGTTTTACCTTGTTTATTCAACGCAGTTCCAAGCATCTTTAACGCAATCTTATTCTTCGGGCTCAGTTGAAGCGCCAGGTTATAATGTTTCTCAGCGTTCACTGCATCGCCGATACCAAGATAGATATTTCCGGTGAGTATCTGTTTTTCTTCGGATTTAGGGAGTTCCTCGATCTGCGAGATAACTAGTTTGTGGTACTGTTTATCCTTCTTAAGCGCAAGATACTCAGCATACCTGGCCGCAAATGCATACCATTCGGAATCTTTCAAGGATTCAGTCTTGGTTGTCTGAAGCCTGTTCGATATCGGCTGAATGGAAAGTAACGCTCTCATCTCTGACTCAAGTTTTGGATCGAATTTCTTGATGTGAATCAGTATCTCCGCTTTCTTGGCAAGCACCCAATATTTTGGTCGCTTCAGAAGGTTTTCATCCAGGATTTTTATCGCTTGGTCATATTTTTTCTGTTTCAATAGAACATTTACAAGAGTGCCGGTATATTTGCTCAGGTGACCGCTGTAGTAGTTCTTGATTGGAGTTTTATTGTCTTTGAGTGCAAGTTCGAAGTATCTTGTCAGGATAGGGTTGAATTCATTAAACGATCTTTCACTGTCCGATATCCCGTAATTATTTGACTCAATATATTTTTTAATGTAGATCAATTCATTTTTCTCATCGCCCTGTATCCTGTATAGATAAGCAAGTTTTTTGTAATCTTCAGCTCTATAACTGCTACTTTGCGATTTAAATAACTT
Organism: Acidobacteriota bacterium; assembly: GCA_016932915.1. Taxonomy (GTDB): domain Bacteria; phylum Acidobacteriota; class DATKUA01; order JAFGBY01; family JAFGBY01; genus JAFGBY01. The sequence continues at coordinate 4,597 of JAFGBY010000152.1, forward strand.
GATGAGGTTATCGAAATCGACTCGTTTCTTGAAGTAGGTCTCGGCGTTCCAGATTGAAGTTTTTGAATACATCTGGATAGCTTCTTCCAGTTTCCAGATATCTGCCGCACGGGCAAAATTCAGGATGGAGGATTTCATCGCTTCTGAACTTTTACCCTTGTAGTATTTCTCGAGTTTTTCGGTGAGCTTCATCACGTCATTATCTTTAGCGAAGTTATAAACATTCTTACCGAGTTTGTTAGAGATGACATCGCGGATAGAAGTCATCGATCTTTCGAGATACCACCTGGTGTTATAATCTCTTCTTTTATCTGCCGCAGCCTGTTCAGTATCCAGCCATGCATAATAAGAGAAGAGCATATCGATTGCTTCCATTGCCTTGCCGCGTTTTAAATAGATATCGGAGAGGAGCTCGATATCGCCGTAATCGAGCTGATCCTTACCGGTATTGCCTTTGTATTTGTTGAGGCCTTCTAGGGCTTCAGAGAGCGCTTTATCATATTCGCCCCAGCTTTTTAATACCTTAGCTGTTTTAAAGTAGATATTATGATCGGCCGGTTTATCTTTTGTCATTTTAAGGACGATATCGATAGCGGTCTTTCCATCCCCCGCGCGATGGAGCATTTCCGCCTGTTTGAGGAGGTAATCACTATTCTGCTTGGAGAGTTCATATATTTCCGCATAAACATCAGCTGCATCCTTGAATCGGTTCAAGCGCGTATAAATCTCTACCAGCTCTTCATATAGTTCGATTTTCTGTGGTTCATTCTTGATTGCCAGGTTGTATTGTTCCACGGATTTCTCGAGTTCATCAGATGCGGTATAAAGCCTCGCAAGAACGAGCTGCCACTTGAAATCTTTAAATGATGTTTTCGAGGTCTTCAGGTAGTAATCGAAAATCCGTTTTGTCTGTCCGTGCTCCTCCGCATATTCGTATGCTTTGTTAACTACGATCGAATCTTCAGGCTCCTGGTTAATGATTTCTATATACTGGTCAACTGCTTCGAAATATCTCTTAATCTTTGTGTATCCCTCGATCAAACCGTATCTTAGCTGGGCTATACTACTTTTTTTAGTTATGGGATGAATCGAGGAAGCTTTAATATTTTTAATTGCTTCTGTGTAGAAGTCGACCAGTCCGTTAAAATCACCCTTCGCTGTATAAATACTTGCAAGGACATTCTGGTATTCAATGTTGTTGGGATAGTTTCTGTTCAGATCTTTGAGGATGACAGTCGCGTCATCATAACGGTTCTTAGCTATATAGAGTTTTGCAAGGTCGACCTGGAGGCTGCTTTTTCTTATGCCAGAAGCAAAATCAATCGCCGCTTTCATTTTCTCATATGCTTTATCGAACTTGTTGATCCTGCGGTAGAACCTCGAGGCCTCTTCGAGCGCATAGAGGTATTTATCTGGGAATTCATCAGCTTCCGCAGCGGTCATTTCCATCTTCCGTTTTATAAGCTTTTCCGCCTGCGCGTAATCCCTGATATCCTCGAAGTAATTAATTGTATCATCGAGTATCCAGGACTGGCCTTCCGATACATCCAGTTTGCGGAGCATGATTCGGTTCATGTTTGCCTGGTCATCGCGTCCCTGGAAGTAATAGTACATCTCGCTCAGAAGCATCAGGCTTTTTGTGTTACTGATCGTGTCCTGGTACAGTTTTACCAGGCTTTTGTCATCGCTTGTTTTATCGAAGTAGTATGCCGCAGCTTTAAACAGCGTTTCGTTATCAGGCTCTTCCTTCGCTTTCTTGAAAAATGCATTTTTTATCGCTTCTGTCTTGCCACGTTGTTTTCCTATTGCATATAACCTGTCGACCTTATCCCAGAAATAATATTCCACTTCCGAGATTCCGTTTACATATTCAGCAACAGCTGCATCAAATTTTTTCGCTGATTCGTATACCGCCCCAAGGGTCTCTGCGAAGAGGGTAGGTTTTTTCACTTTCTTGCGGAGATTTACTAGGATTTCAGCCGCATGGTCGAACATATAATAATCCCAGAATATGGAAGCGACTTCTTTGCTTAGTTCTTCATCTTTTGGATTAATCAGGAGTATCCTGTCCCAGTATTTAGCGGCAAGTTCCATAACATAGCGGTCAGCCAGCGATTCACCGGCTAATGTCATATAACTGGTATTCCGGGGGTGCCTGTCCGCAAGGGTTGTGTATGCCTTCACGGTGTCATCCGTTTTCCCGAGAGAGCGGTAAAGTGATGCAAGTTTTTCCAGCATATAGCTGTTATCAGCATAGATTTCAGCAAGTTTATGGAAAACCTCTTCACTTTCCTCGAAGTAAGAGAACCACTCAAGTGAATAACCCTGTAGTAGCATTGATACAAGGTTCGCAGGGGCATTGTTCCCCGCGTCGATTTTTGCTGTAAGGAGTGATGAATCAAGAGCTGTCTTTTTAAACATCTCGCCTTTGACCAATCTCCGGCAGTCCTGGTTGATGAAGTAATACTGCTTAGCAAGGTTATAGATATCTGTTGATGTTCCATACCTGTGGTAGTAGTTCATGAGCCCTTGCAGGTAATAGCTGTTCAAGGGGTAATTTTCAAGAGAGTATTTGTACATCTTATAATACAGGGTCTGACGCCAGCTTAATGAACTTCCAGGGACGTACGGTTCGAAGTCTGTGAGGTATGCCTGCAATTTATCATCATCGAATGATTTGATGATTTTTTCAGAGAAATCCGTGTAAGATTTCCACATCTTCTTTCGGATATAGTAACGGGCGATTTTATGCACCCAGGTAGAATCCTTGAATCGCGCCAGGGCTTTTTCATATATCTGGAGTTCCTCGCGGTCGAAGTTGTACCTTTCCACGAACTGAAGAAAGTTTTCGTATAATTTGACTTCTCCTGGCCGACGATTTATTTCGTCCCAGTAAAGCTTGATCGCGGTTGTGAAGTCCCTGATTGAAACAAGCCATGAATGCCGCTTTTCGAAATAATCCCAGTAGTTTACCTCGTCTTTGTTTCTATCGAACCATGTAAGAATATCCGTATAAGTTGAAAGAATCTTGTTGTTGTCTTTCTTCACTGAATAACAGGAAAGCAATATTTCAGATGCCCTCATGTTCATCTTTGACGAAGGATGGTTTTTCCTGAAATCGAGTGCGGTTTTAATAGCCTGGTCGGTCAATCCATAATCATAATATATTTTTGCTGTATCGAGCAATGTGATCTGTTCGAGCTCAGCGCCGGCGTGATTCTTCTTTGCGTACTCATACATGGCTAGGCAGCTGCCCCGGCCACGTGATGTGGCAACGACATTGGCGAGGCTATCCGCATACATATTAAATTCACTGCCATTATAGAGCAGTGAAGCGATGCCTCCAAAAAATGAAGGAAACTCGTTGATCATCGGCATCTTGAACCAGCCTTCTAATCCTCCTCGGTAGAAGTATGAGAAGAGAGATGACTGGTCGAAAAGAATCGCTTCCACTTCCATAAGGTAGCGCATGCTCTCATCTTTATTTGTCGTCATGTTTGCGAGGTCCCAGTAAATCCGCATCGCATCCTGGTATCTGAATGATAATTTCATTGCCACGGCAAGGGTTTTCATATCGGCCAGTTTATAACCGGATTTTGATATTACCTCCGCCATATCGTTTAACACGGTTTTTGCCTGTCCGGTATTACCGCCTCTTATGTACATCCTCTGCAGTACAGCTTTATCGAGAAGCGATGCATTCCCGGCTTTCCATTTTGTAAAGAGGTCGCGCCTGATCTGGTTGAAAATTCCAATTCTCTCCAGTGTCTCGAAATAATCGTTGAAGCCTCCGTTCATATCAGCAGGATCGAGTATTTTATAGAAAATCTGGATGGCTTTATCATTTTTTCCCAACAAAAAGTAAAGCGAAGCCTCACGGTTATTAAAAAACTTTTCCTCGTTTTTAATCTGTTTCCTGTAAGTCGAAATAAGCTGTTCTAATTGTGATGATTTTTTCTCTTCTTCCAGGAAATCGAACCATTTACCGAGCCAGTGTGTAGGATTATCGGTTTTCTCTATTATTTTCTTATAGATACCGTCTCTTTCCGCAGTCCTGATCTCATAGTCTCCTATTAATCCCAGTGCGTCGCTGAGAGCGGAGACAGAGTCACTATTATCCCCGAGCTCCGCTGCTTTGAGGAGCAGACCGATTTCTTTATCTATTTCTATTTTAGAATGATAGTAAGCTGAAGCTTTCCTGTAATTCTTATAATTATCTGATGCCGCGATATATTTCTGCAGTATCGCATCCACTTTTGCATTTTCCCCTGCGGAGTTGTATATCCGGCAGAGGATAATTGCTATATCGCTCGAGCTGCCAATGGAGCTGTACAATTTTTCCAACAAAGCTGTTTTTTCTTTATATGGCCTTGGGAAAATCGAAAGTGCAGTCCCAGCAGGGGAATTATTCATTGGATGGGTTTTAACATTTAAATCTGTCCCTTTTCCGGATGAATAATCGATCCGGATAAAAGAAGCATCCCATATCTTCTGAAGGGTGGAATAATCGAAATCCAGTCCATCCGTATATGCGTTAAATTCGTTTTTATATTCGGTTTGCTGTGCCAGGGAAATAGAGGCGGCAAGCAGAACCATGAAAAATATGAATAGTTTTTTTCTTGTTAACATTTCTTACCTCCCCACTATTTCTATATCGACAGAGGCTGTTGAATGGTTGTGTGCGAAGTCCTCGGCGAAGAATTGCAATGTGTATTTTCCGCTCGGAAGATTTTCCGGGATCACAAGTTCGCCGACAGAGGCTTTTTCAGCAGTGTTGTATCGCAGGTCGATTGGTATCCCAATACCCAGTTTCGCCTGGAGACGCCGTGTATCGGCATCGGCTCTTGCCGTGATAACCATTTTTTCTCCCGGTTTGTATAAAACCTTACTAATAACCGGGGAGATATCCGGCGCTTTACTGTCGATAATGAATGACTTCGTTTCTCTGTATGTGTTTCCGTCCTTATCCATCAGATGAAGAAGGCATTGATATTTACTATCCTTCATCTCCTTCGGGGCGAGGAACCTAACTTCCCATACATCCTCATCGGCAATGTAACGGAGCGGCTTAACCAGGCCGAACGGGAACTGAGCAACGATGGATACGATGGCATCATCTGTACGGACTCTTAAGACCGGGTCACCCGGTTTGATAAAACGTGGCCTCAGCAATGACCTCGGTGCTGCGAGGAATGAAGTGTAAGGCGTCACAAATTTGTACTGTTTTGCGAGCGCAATTACTTCCTTGATCCACTCTTCCTTTTCGCCTTCGAAGTTTATAAGGTCTAAAAGTTTATCCACCCTTGCTTTTGCCCACATACGGGGGATATGTGAGTGAGTCAGGTCCTCAGCGGGCAGGTTCACTGTGGCATTTTCCGAGAACTCCTGTGTGCCTCGTCTCGCTTTGAAAGTTACCTTTACATTATTGCGGGGCTCTTTGTAAGTCCCTACGTATATTATCTCGGATTTGTTAAATGCTTCCGACTGGGTTTCGGGATAAACGGCTTCGATGTTTTCCTCTCCCTCGATGATGAGCCGGATATCTTTGATGATATCGGCACCCACCTTCTGCAGGAAGGAGCGGAGTTTAAATTCCTGGTCTTCTGTATCGGTTACCCAGGAGAAATAACCGTCATTGTTTTCAATCAGTCTTTTTAGCAGGGTGAGGTTTGTCTTATCTCCGATTCCATAGATAAAAACATGTGCGAAGTATTCCCTCGGATTGTCTGTGGTTGCTTTCCGACTGTTTTCCTTATTAAGGATCTCCAGTATGTTTTTGTACCTCAGTTCGTTCATAGTCGGGTGGCCGTCTGTGATGACGACAAGGTAAGGCTCGTTTATATGAGGATTTGCCTTTATCTGCGATAAACCTTCTTTGAGGGCGCCTAGAAGATCGGTCCCGCCTGTGAGGTATGAATTCTTAACGAATGTAAGAGCTGATTCCGCGCGCTCCGGTGAGATCGGGAGGAGTTTCTTTTCCCAGGTTTTAACCTCATCGTTGAACAGCACTACCTGCAACCTGTCACCACTTTTTAGATTCTTGATGAAATACTCGATTGCGCCGTATGCCTGAGCAAGCCGGTTCCACTGCATCGAGAGCGAAACATCGAGCAGGATAACGAGATCACGTCCCTTTGTTTTCTTGGTTGCCGGGGGCAGGTTAAAAATAGTCGATGCGAAGAAGTAACCCTTTTTGTCCTTGAACATATAACCGTGATACGGATCGGGGTCGTATATAAATCTCTCTGCGTTCCGGTATGTCAGGAAATCGAACTGAACTCCCTCTACATCGGATTTATATTCTAGCGCTACGTTATCCTTCAATAATACATTCTGACCCGCTGCTGAGAGGTTGAATGCTTTATTCTCTTTCTGGGTTACCTTGATGTTATATGAATTCGGGTAGAGTTTGAAATCCATCAGTTTATGATTGCTTACGATATCGATATTCAGCCTGAAATCGACGCAGTTCTGCGGTTTGAACACGGTCGGTTTAAAAGGCAGGGTAAAGTAGGTAACCAGGTTCGAGAGGTCTAGCTTCTCAGTGTATTGAAGTTCGAGCCGCTTTGTACCGCCTGCCCGTATCGGGAAAAGCCGGGCACGGAAGCGGTGGAGTTCTGCTTCATCATCGGTGGTCTCCAATAGGCCGGGATCTTTTGTCATTTGGAGAATCTCTTCGTAAATTTTACGGGCTCGTTTTTTCTCCAGGATCACACCCGGTATCCTTACATTGTCATCCCATACAGCAAAATCGGATATAGTCGCCGATGATGGGATAACAAAGATATACTGGCCTTCCATGATACTCGATGTGTGGTTATGGAAAACCTGAAGAATGTTGACAGTGGCGTAACCATTATCGATAGTTACTTTTACGTCCATCCGGTGGATGGAGATTTTGCTCTCATCCGGTTTACCATCCCCAGTATCCAGCGGGATGATTATGCCCGCATCCGGGAATGAAGGTAAAACAAACGAAATGAGAATTACTAGCAACGGAAAAATTAGAAATTTTATCCTCATATGACCCCCGTTAGTTAAGTATTTCCTTGTTTAAAATGATAAGCCCCGAATCGGTACCTACCAGGATATTCGCTCCTTCATCCATAAAAGCTGTGACGTTCCTCGATGGTAATCCTCTAGTTATTTTTCGCCACTCATCATCTCTGGTGCTGTAGACAAGGATCCCGTTTGATAGTGTCCCGATCAGGACATGTATTTCCAGGCTCAATATCGCGTTGTTATTGACATCCACCCTGTCTGAAGGTTCCATCTTCAAGAGGGTGCCGTTTTCTTTCTCAGCGATTATACCACCTCCGTATGTTCCAATCCAGAGATTATTTTCATTATCGACAGCGAGCGCCGTCACCCAGTTATGGGGCAATGGCGAATTCGCTGTCGTGGAATTAGCAGTCACGTTCAGGTCTTTAATCCGGCTAAGCCCATTCAGTGTAGCGGTATAGAAATAGCCGTTCTGATAAATAGTCGAATATGTATGATTGCTGCCTAGCCCATGAAAGGCGTAGACCGAGCGAAGCAGGCCGCCCCGGTCGAAAGAAACACCGCCGGCGGTGGAATAGACCGGGCCGGAATCGGAAAAGAATATATGACTCACCTCGTTGTTGATAAGCCCCTGTTCGGTAGTGAGCATCCGGTATTTGAAATCTGCGGTGATTATTGCAACTCCGCGCGAGGTCGCGCAGTACATTGCTCCATCGGCGAAGTTCTGCCGGATGTGCCGGATTACCCGGATATCATCATTTTCAAGATGGAAAAGCCTTCGATAATCCGCTGAGAGGATATCGATTCCCCGGTCGAAATATCCTATCCAGTAGCGGCCCTGGCTATCTCTCTCGATAGATGTCACATAATTTGCCGTCAGGATTCCCCTGGGTGGGGAGATGTTTATCTTACTGATACCGCCACCCTGCTTTTTAATCAGAAGGGATGAATCGGTGCCAAGGAGTAGATCCCCTGACTGCATTAATCCTGGTAACGGAGATATAAATGCTACAGGTTCATTCAGGCCCCGCAGAGTATCCTCACTGTTCCTGAATCTTTCGTTGGTTGTTATCAATCCAGAAAAATATGTACCGGAAATGATCGATTTTTCATTGAAAACCGCTGCTTTAACAGGGGTCTCGTCGCACAGATTCCTGAAGTTTCCGCTTATATCTCTCAGGATTGTGCCCCTGTCTGTAGCGGCGAGCAGGTTTCCGTTTTCGGCTTTCAGGCTGTTGATGCGGTTCTGTGAGAACAAATCAGGATTGATTGGGATAACCTTTTCATCATCGACCTGGAAAAGTCCGCTCTTGTTTGTGCCGATAAAAAGTTTTCCATCAAGGAAAGCCACGGTGGTTGGGACGTCTTCTTTCAGATGCAGGGTATTATCCTTTTTAAGCAGGAATTCCTTCCCGTCTGTGAGGATAATATCAGAGTTCTCGGTGATGAAATAAACCCCCTGCGGTGATACCACTGAAACAGCAATCCGGTTAAAATCCTCGGTTTTAAAATGTATCTGTTCGATTTTGTTTTCGTGAATTACGGATAATCCTGCCACGGGATGTGAAATATAAAGCGAACTGCCCAATACATTGAGGGAGGTGATACGGTTTTCATTGAGCCCCTGCTTGATGGTCAGGAAACCGGTAGTGGTATAATCAATGGATGTGGAATAACCTGCTGTATCCATCCTGGAGGAATTCGGCCTGTGATGGTCTACAGGATTAGGGGTTTTATCCCTTGTGCTCGTTTTATTATCGCTTGTTGGTTCCAGGATGAGGAGGCCGCCACAGGAGGCGACATATAGTTTATCCTCGAACCAGGCACAGCTATTGAAACCGGCAGGGGCGGAGAGAGCATCCTCTGTAAAATTTTCACCCTGTTTTTTTTGCCCGGCTTCCTGAAGGTCAAACACAGTTTTATCATAAGCAAGAGGTTCGCCCGCCAGCTCCCTGCGGACATCCGATATCGCTTCTTCAGCCTTTCGGATTCCCAACATGTAAAACACAACTGCCATGATGATGGCACACATCAGCACTATAAGTGCTATGTATAGATATCTCTTTTTAATTTTTATGGGTTGCATATTGCAAGATTATAACAGAGACTTTTTCCAAGTTAATTAAAATTTATAATATTTTGTAATCGAGTAGAGTCTCAGATCGCCACAGTCGCTTGCACTCGCTCGCGATAATGCGGCTTGGCATGCCGTCTTGTCCGGCGGAGTTTAAACGAAGACGGAAGATTCAGCGAAGGCGGCTCATTGCGAGCATAGCGAAGCAATCTGAAGATTGAGTAGAATATTCAACAGGAATCAGCATCGAATGTATCGACATTATATGATCCTATTTGGTTTGACCTATCTAATTCTTCCACTACAATACAATCGTTTAAACTATGGTTGTTATGAAAGAGAAATACTGGCAGGAAAATACAATACTGGATATCAACCGGGAAATGTACCGGATGATTGAAGATAGTGTAAAGATTAAACCTTTAGGTAATCCTTATAAAAATTCCGCACTGCTTGTCCTCGATGCGCAGAGGTATTTCCTAGATGAAGAATCACATTCATTTATCCCAAGCGCTGCTGGGGTATTGCCCGGACTTAGACTCCTGATCGATAAATTTATTGAAATGAAACATCCGGTGATCTTCACCCGGCATCTTAATACTGATGAAGACGCGGGGCAGATGGCGAGCTGGTGGAAAGACCTTATCAGGGAAGAAAATCCAATAAGCGAAATCAGTAGTGATATTATCATCGAAGGTTCTCCTGTCATTCGAAAGACCCAGTACGACGCTTTTTATGAAACCGGTCTGGATGTCATCTTGAGAGAAAAAAAGATTGAACAGGTAATCATTACTGGTTTTATGACCCATCTCTGCTGTGAGACTACCGCACGTTCGGCATTTGTTCATGGATATAAAGTCATTTTCCCTGTTGATGGGACAGCGACATATAATAGGAAATTCCATCTCGCAACGCTTCGGAATCTCGCGCACGGATTCGCCATGATATCCACGGTTTCCGATATCCTGGGGGCAGATGAATAAAATGAAGCCCAGGATTACGATCATTGGTGGAGGGCCTGCGGGGATGGCGGCTGCGATCCAGCTAAAAAGATACGGATTTGAACCTGTTCTTTTCGAGAAGAATAAACTCGGCGGGCTGCTGTGGAATGCTAACCTGGTCGAAAATTATCCCGGTTTTCCGGGAGGGATAACAGGTCCTGAGTTATGCTCTTTTATGATCAAGCAGTTCGAATCTTTTGAAATAGAAGTCCTGAATGTGGAAGTAAAATCTGTTGAATATCAAGACCAGGTTTTTTCAGCGCAGGGCAGTAAATCTATAATCGAATCGGAATTTATGATTATTGCTTCCGGTACAGTTCCTAAACATCCCGAGGGATTGGAAATACCGGAGAGTGTAAGCCCATCTGTTTTTTATGAGGTCATCCCGCTGCTGAAGATGAAAGATAAAAAGATAATAATCATCGGCGCCGGGGACGCGGCTTTTGATTACGCGCTCAATCTTTCCTCACATAGTAACAGTGTCACAATTTTAAACAGAGGGAAGTATTACAAATGCCTGCCGCTTCTGTTCGATAGGGCTTCAAATACAGAGGCAATCAAGTATCATACCTGCTCACGCCTTTTATCCGTGGAAAACGGAACCGGAAGTAATCTCACCGGTATTGTTGAGTGGTCAGGAGTTAAAGAAGAAATCGATTTTGATTACCTCCTGGTTGCTATTGGTAGGGAGCCGAATACGAAGTTGATTGACAGGTTAGAGGAAAAAACCCGGATGAGTTTAATTGAAAATAATCAGTTACAGCTGATAGGGGATATAAAAAATGGGGAGTTTCGCCAGGCCTCCATCGCGATTTCTGATGGGGTGATGGCTGCAATGAAGATATGGAAATCAATACAATAGAAAACTTAAAGGTTAAAAGATATACCGGCAGGGATGACGTTGCCGTCGTTTACATCGCGACGTTCGGTGAAGGGAAATCGATTGAATTCGTGGAGTCGCTGCAGCCGCCCTTAACGAGGGAGGAGAAATGGGTGATTATAGTATCATCGCTTTTCGGCTGCCCTGCGGATTGCCTGATCTGCGATGCCGGAGGATATTACAGGGGCAAACTTAGCGCTGAGCAGATTTTCAGCCAGATAGATTTCCTGGTTGAAAAACGATACCCCTCGAAGGTTATCCCGTCAGAGAAGTTCAAGATTCAGTTTGCCCGAATGGGTGAGCCTGCGTGGAATCTTTCTGTTTTGGATGCGCTGGAAGAACTGCCGGGACGTTATGATGCGCCCGGGCTTATCCCGTGTATTTCAACGATTGCTCCCGCAGGGTCTGATGGCTTCTTTGACCGCTTAATGAAGATCAAAAAGAAACTTTACCCGAAGAGTTTCCAGCTGCAGTTCTCAGTCCATACTACAGATGAGAATTTAAGGGATAAGATAATCCCTGTGAAGAAGATGCCGCTGAAAAAAATCGCTGAATATGGCGAAAAATTCTTTGACGAGGGCGGCAGGAAAATAACTTTAAACTTTGCGCTGATAAAAGGGGCAGAGGTGGATATGGAGAAACTGCTCTCCATTTTCGATCCTGAAATGTTTTTGATAAAAATGACTCCTCTCAACCCGACCTTCAAAGCGCGTGAGAACGGGCTTTTACCCTATGATAATCCGGGAGAATTTGAGTCATACATGCCTCTTTATAACCGTATCGTTGAATCGGGATATGAAGCGATTATCAGCATCGGCGAGCTGGAAGAGAACAAGATCGGGAGTAACTGCGGGCAGTACATCCGAAAAGCGGCAAAATCGGAAACCGAAATCGAAGGCTATAAATACCCGACTGTTGATTATTAAAAGTTAGTATATATAAGAGGTCATTGCGAGCAGCCTATCCCGAGTAAAATCGAGGGGAAGCGAAGCAATCTGAATTGTGAGAGCAATGTACCCCTGATCAAACTCGGTACAGACTGCCAGATGATTCTTTGTGGGAGCCGGTCACACCCGGCGATTAAAAATAAGCTGTCATTTTTGCGAAAACGGAGAACGGAGCCTGCCCCGGGCATAGACCTGGGGTCTTTCAAAAGTGAGTCATTTCCGCGAAAGCGGAAATCTTCGTATTCAAGTTTGAATTGGATGATATAACCTATTCAGTCCGAAAGGTCTCTCTTTGTGGGAGTATAGTTTTAATTGATTTAATTAAAGAATATCTAATCGCCGGGTGTGACCGGCTCCCACGAAGGAGGAATATGTCAATCTCGGGGTGACAAATCCTTGGTGTCATTACTACGAGCGTAGCGAAACAATCCGAATTGTTATCTGTGGGTTCAGGTCTACTGACCTGAAACAAGAATCGGTTCGGATCAGGCTTGTCCTCGGAGTGAAGCGGAAGGGAGATCCGAACCCGCATTATAAGGAAGATACTCGGCTGCAGCCTTTCTAAGAATCCCCGAGTATGACAACTAGGTTTTCTGAATATTTCACAGGACTTTTCCTGATATATCCTATATAATCAGGGTAATAATATGCTATGGTTGACGAGCAGATGAAGTAACTTAATCATAGTTATATATTTACTGTTTTGTGGTCAGAGCGGATTGAAAGAAGAAAATAATAACTAATTATAGATATCTTCTTTAGGGAGAAATAATGAGAATTGGCTTTATAAAGTTTTTAATTTCTATTTTATTAATCATCTTTATCTTTGGAGTATTTTCGAGGTTTACTGAAGCGGATACTGATAATAAACAAACCGATGCTGATAAGGATATCCAAATAGATAAAGAACCGAGAAAGAAAGGGAACATCCTCGATCCTGAAGCTCCGATAGATAAAACAAAACTCTTGGAGGAAATTAAGGGTAAAGATTGTTCCGATACTTTACGTATTGGTGAGGAATATAATGGACAAAAAAAATATAATGAAGGCGAATTTATCTTTCAGCAGATGGTAAACCGATTCAATAAGAATGAAAATAATTTTGATTGTTATTGGTCATTTTATTATCTGGAGTTTTTATACTCATTAAATGCTGATTTCGAAAACGCTTATAACTATTGTAAACACTTTTATACTATAGATGACCATCATAAGACTGAACACGATGATGAGAAAGAGATGAAAGAATATGAATGTGATATTAAAGGAAATTTTATAAATGATCTATGGTCACTGATTCCAGCTTATACAAGAATTTCAGAACATTTTTTATATAGTGAAGATTTTATTCGGACACTAAATAATATTAATTCTATTGTTAATCAGTATGAATCTGAATGTCCCTGCACA
>JAFGBY010000153.1 GCA_016932915.1 Acidobacteriota bacterium
ATTATAATAGTCCAGACCTTCTTCAAAATTGATTGCATGCAGGATTCTTGGCCTTTTCCGCTGACGGGACTTACGTAACGTATATGAAATATTTTCCTTTAGTAAGTGCCGTATTTTAAGCCACAACTCCTCGTAGAGGATATACAGATATTTCGAATAGAAATGAATCGAATCCTCGATAAGTAGAATATGCTGCACGCCAGCCAGTTCAGTGTCATTCTCCGCGTTACGTTGATCTTCTATTGATTTAATAATCCCTATCAGGATATTGCCATCACCCTGCCATACAAAAATCCTTTCAAAGACTCTATTCTCCTCACGCTGGATCATCACTTCGAGTTCCGGTGTGTTATAAGCAAGAAGCACCACCGGAAGATCGGACTGAATTCTCTTGATCCTTTGCGCGAGTTTGTACGGCTCCATATCCTTGATACGCATTACCGTTATTACAAGGTCAAATTCATCGTTTTCAATCTCTTCTAGGGCCGCCTTGCCGCCATCCACCCTGTGAAGGAGCGGTACATAACCGAGATCATATTCCTTGTATGCCTCCCCCAACAGGTCAATCAACCTGCCATCTTCTTCAAGCATGAAATAATCCCAGAGGCTTGCAACAAGCAATACTTTACGTACCTTAAACTCCATCAGCCGCTGCAATTCCGGCTCGAAAGGATCCCCGGAAACGAGTTTTTCATCTATGTCTTTAAAGATTTTTTCAGTCATAATTTACCGTTTTTACTGTATTCATTATCTGCCCTAAATCTGTTTAATTCAAGTAAGTCGGTTTGGCCTCTATTAGATCGGATAGTGTTATTCAACAAAAAAAGACCTTAAAATATTCAGCAAAATAAATATGAAACTATAGTTAACTAACTGAACGGAATTGACTCTAATCGAGAAAAGATGTATATTGTATTTAAGACTTGGTCAAACACACATAATAAGTGGTTAGCACATCTATGACACTGTCCTCAATTTCAACGGTCTTTGGCGGCGCGATACCAATCAACAAAGAGTAAAGTATTATAACAACATTGGAAGATGCACAATAATAAAACGCGCCGCCTATTTTTTTTAAAATGGAGCTATTAATATGATAAAAAAATTATTTATCTACATAGCTATATTTCTATGTATATCCACCGGCATTTTGGCAGATGATATATCCTGCAAAAATGAACGAGATTTTAAAAATCCGGAAATATCTTCTCCTGAGGTCAATGGCTGGGCAATATATAATGATATTTTCACCATAACTATTGAAAATGCCGGGGGCCTCAATCCTGGTAACATATCTCCAGAAGCAGCTTTAACTCAGTTTTACGCCTCACTGATAAGAAGAGACAAGTGTTACTTAATTGCCCTTCCCCCAGGTAAAATGGACAGTGATCTGCAAAGATCTGTTGATGAGGTTACAGGTTGGAATTTTCTTGAGATAAGACTGGAAAAAAGAAAAAAATTATCCAAAGACAGTTATTGGATAAGCCTATGGATGAAAATAGAATTCCAGGGCAAAATAGAATCGGGGACCGACGATGCTGCACTGGAAAAAATCGGCGGGAAATGGTACATCGTCGACCCCCCGACCTAAAAAACTAATTCTGAGTTATCCCCATAGTAATACAAAGATTTCTACTTACGCGTCAACCTACTGTGGATAAACTCTGTTTTTGCGTGAATGACTTTCTATTTATAATTCGCGACAGAGAGGTCGCTCCTACTATTTCTTTTTCCAGGTCGTTCCCTGTGGTGTGTCTTCGAGGATAATTCCGTCATCAAGCAGTTCATTGCGGATTCGGTCAGCTTCGTGCCAGTTCTTTTCTTTGCGAGCTTCTATCCGTTTTGCAATCATTTCTTCAACATATTCCTTGTCAACAGCTCCCCGCTCACTCTCTTTCAAGACATCCAGTATGCTGTCCCATTTGCATAGTAAAGCCAGGGCACCTATCCTGCCTTGTTCGGTCAGTTCCCTGTCATCGAGCATACCATTGATATTGCGAACAAAAGTAAAGACCTCGCCGAGCGCACCGGAAATATTCAGGTCATTCGAAAGCTTCTCGTTGAATCCCTTATCCGCGGTTTCCAACACTTCCGAACTCTTGTTCACATCTCCACCTTCCGGTTTCTCACGTTCAAGACGTCGCCTGAAATCCCTCAACCGGTTAATTGCTGCAGCGGATTGTTCCACTGTTTCAAAAGAAAATACAAGTGGACTGCGATAGTGAGTCGCAAGTAATGTATAACGTAAAGCTATTGGGTCATACCCTTTTGCAACCAGGTCTCTGAGTGTATAGAAATTCCCCAACGATTTGCTCATCTTTTCGCCATCCAGCTGAAGATGGGCGCAGTGCAACCAATAATTTACAAATCTCTTGCCTGTCGCTCCCTCGCTTTGAGCAATCTCGTTCTGATGGTGCGGGAATATCAAATCCTCTCCGCCACAGTGAATGTCGAAAGTCTCTCCAAGGTATTTGATGCTCATCGCGGAACATTCAAGATGCCATCCCGGCCTTCCGCACCCGAAGGGGGATTCCCAGCAGGGTTCGCCATCCAGTTTTTTCGCCTTCCACAAAGCGAAGTCCTGAACATTATCCTTGTCGTATCGGTCGGTATCGATTCTTGCCCCGTCCTTAAGATCCTCGGGTTTGATCCCGGCAAGCTCACCATAGTTCTTGAAATTGCTTATTTTATAATAAACAGAGCCGCTCCTGTCGTATGTCAGGCTATTTTTTTGCAGCGCCTCGATCATATTAATCATGTCCTCTATGTGCTCAGTGGCTTTTGGGAATACATCGGCAGGCTGAATCCTTAAAGTGCGAAGGTCTTCAAAAAACGCCTCGATATAGGGCTTGGTATATTCCTGGATCGTCATCTCTTTTTTCAAGGAAATATCAATAATCCTGTCATCAACATCAGTAAGATTCATCACATGTTTAATTTCATAGCCGAAATATTTCAGAGAACGCTTGAGGATATCCACAAAGATATTAGCCCTGAAGTTTCCGATATGGGCAAAGTCATAAACCGTCGGGCCACAGGAATACATCCCAACCTTGCAGTCCTCAATAGGCTTAAAATCCTCAACTTTCCTAGTAAGTGTATTATAAAAACTTATCATCATATTTCCCTTCAAAGCCCCAGTTCATCTGCTTTTAATCGCATACCCTGGATGCAGATATCTACAAATTCAGTCAGGTCCAATCCAAGTTCACTACAGGTTTGAATATGTTCGCGGTTCGCGCCGGCAGCAAAACTTTTTTCTTTAAATCGCCTCAATACAAATTCGGCATCAACTGCTGCCAGTTTTTTCTCCGGGTGCATTAATGTTGCCGCTACTATTAAGCCTGAAAGAGGGTCAGATGCAAATAGCGCCCTGTCCAGTTTATTTTCAATCGGGGCTTTATCATTATGAGCTCGAACAGCATGAACCATCACCGAATCGTACCCTTCGGCTTCCAGGATCTGCGCTCCAACTTCCGCATGCGCTACAGGATCACCGTTTGTTTGTTCATAATCAACATCATGAAGGAGACCTGTAAGACCCCATAATGTCTCATCTTCACCGAAATGCCTGGCAAGGGCAATCATTTCCCCTTCAACCGCGATACAGTGTTTGATCATGTTCCTGTTTTTAATATTCTTTTTTATCAGTTCCATCGCTTTTTCACGTTCCATCATTCCGGTTCTCCTTTCTCATCTGTAATAATTTGGCTTTTTTCTGAAAAGAATAATAAGCCAGCGCTCTTGAAATCACAAGCCCGGGAAATCCCTCAAGAAATCCAAGTCTGAAAATATATACATTAATGAATGTCGCTGCTGGAGCTAATATCACAGACAGTAGGTTTACTTTCCTACCCTGTTTAAATGCCTCCTCAGCCCAGAGGGTCGAGTAATGGTTCAGCCTGTTTGTCTGATCGGCAATATCCTTATATGTATAATGAAGAATATCTTTTTTCAGCCTGCCGATCGATCCATTAACTTTAACCGTCTCATGAACTTTACCTCCGGCCCATTCCGCTTTTGATTTACGGAATAATCTCAACTGGTAATCCGGATACCAGTGGCAATGCTTGATATTCCTGCCAAGAAAACAGGCAAGCCTTGGAATTTTATAACCATCGTAAGCAGGATGTTTTAATTCCTCTTCAATCTCTTTCCGTAAGTCAGGGCTTACCCGCTCATCGGCATCAAGACTGAGGATCCATTCCGTTTTTACCTGCGAATTTGCCCAGTTCTTCTGATCGACATATCCCTTCCATTTTCGTGTATAAACTTTTGCGCCGAGCCATTCTGCAATCTGAACAGTTTTGTCATCACTTTCGCAATCTACAACGATTATACTGTCGCACCAACTGATGGATTCTATTGCAGGTTTTATATTCTCTTCCTCGTTATGAGTTATAATAACCGCGGTGATGCCTGTTTTTTTATTATTTTTAATCATCTATTCTTTAGGCCTTGGTCAGGGAATCAATCATCTTTTTATAAATCCTAGTGTAATCTTTTGAAACGACATCAAGAGAGAATTTCTTTTTTGCCAGCTCGCAATTGTTCTCACGTATTTTTTTCTGTAAGTCAGGGTTCCCTCTAAGTTCCACAATCAGTTCATATGCTGAATCCGGGCTTTCGACATTATAAAACAACCCATGTACATTATTTGTCATTATTTCCCTGATTGTTGAGAGATTCGGGGCAATAATCGGTTTGCCCATCGCGATTGCCTCGACTACCGAAAAAGAAAGCATATCCATAAAAGTACAGTGAAAATAAATATCTATAGCAGCATAATACTGGGCGATATTATCCTGGAAACCGGTCATTAGCGTTTTCGCAGTCAGTCCTTCGTTATTAATCCTTTTTATAAACTCTTCTTTCATCGGCCCATCACCGATCAGGAGGAATTCTATATCATCATGGTTAGCTACACACAATTTCATCGTAGCTATAAGAAGCTCATAATTTAAAGTCTCATCGAAACGACTGACTGTACCAATGAGCGAAATCTCCGGGGGTACTGACAACCTTGAAAGAACGGGTTGTGGAGAAGCCTCCACGGCAAATCTTTTCAAATAAACAGGCTTTGGAATAACATCTATCTGATTCCCAAGCATGGGAATATCCCGTGAGAGACTTTTCTCATAATTACTTGCTGCAATTACACGGTCGAGGCGCTCCAGGTATTTTGTAAATGGAAAAGATTTTATTTTCCAGTCGTAATCATGTACATCTGCTATAGTCATAATCCCAGCTTTCCTTACTGCATCCTGTTTGGGTATATATTTATAAACCGCGCTGTCATGATAATGGATTACACTACCAGCAGGTATTTGTTTATTCTTCGCTAGTTTTGCCAGAGATGGTTTCTTGATTACTAATACCGGTATTTTTCTTATAAGTGCTTCCTCTTTAACCCAACTATCACTGGTAGTTACAAGATAAACATCTAATCCTTCTTCTGACTGTTTAAGCATCAGGTCAATCAGGAACGATGCCCTTCCGCCTTTTTTTTCTATACCTGAAATATGAACTATCCTCAATTCTATTCCCTTTCAAAGGAATTATAGCATCCTTTTAATAAGTTATTAATGGTTTACGATTAATTGTCAGTAAAATGATTCTTTGTTCTAAATACACCTTTGCCAATATCAAATATCTGTAATAGAATAACAGGATGAAGATTTTATGAAACATTGAAAGGAGTTTAAATGTCAAACTATGATGGATTTCCCGGGTTCGAGGGAATAAAACTCCCCCAGATAAAAAGTTCCTGGGCATGGATAGCCCTGATAGCATTGGGCATAATAATTATCCTTTTTGAATCTGTGTACACAGTTGGAAGCCAGGAAAGCGGGGTAGTTCAGCGATTTGGGAAATATACGAAAATGGTCACTCCAGGCTTGCACTTTAAAGCACCTTTCATTGATAAGGTGACAAAAGTCCCGGTATATTCAAACCTGCAGGAGGAATTTGGGTTCAGGACCCGTGAAGCTGGAGTACAAACTGTTATAGACAAAACAGGATTTGAGGATGAATCCCTGATGCTCACTGGAGACCTCAATATTGTCAAGGTGAACTGGATTATCCAGTTTAAGATAAAGGACCCAATCAAATATATTTTCCGCGTTCGCGCTGTACAGGAAACTGTCCGTGATCTCAGCGAATCGGTAATCAGGATGGAAGTTGGCAATCACTCCGTTGATGAAGTCCTCACAATTGGCAGAGAAGAGATTGCGAGCAACTCATTTGAGCTTCTTCAAAAGAGGCTCGATGAATATGAAACCGGCGTAGATCTCCTGCTTATCAAATTACAGGACGTTGTCCCTCCGGATGCGGTTGCGGAGAGCTTTAATGAAGTTGAAAAAGCAAAGCAGGAAAAGGAACGGATGATCAACCAGGCTGAAAAAGAATACAACAAGGTAATACCTGAGGCTGAAGGTGAAGCCAAAGAAATGATAAGTAAAGCCGAAGGTGTGGCAATATCCCGCGTCAATAAAGCGCTTGGAGATGTCGCTAAGTTTAAATATGTTTATGCGCAATACAAACGCGCACCACAGGTAACAAGAACAAGGCTTTTCCTGGAAACTATGACCGAAATTCTTCCAAAAGCCGGAAAAAAGCTATTTGTTGATCCTTCACAAAAGGGAGTTCTCAACCTGATGAATCTGACGGATTCGATAATACAGAAATCCTCGACACAGAAGGAAGGTAATTAAGATGGAAAAGAAAAATAATCTTATAACCACAATTATTATCATCGTTCTGATTGTTCTTTTCATCGGTTTTCTCATGACTGTTTATACTATCGATGAGACCGAGCAGGTCGTAATCACTCAGTTTGGTAGAGTTGTCGGTGAACCTCTTAAAGATGCGGGACTTCATTTTAAATTACCATGGCAATCCGTAAATAAATTCGAGAAAAGAATCCTGCAATGGGACGGAATTCCAACACAGATACCGGACCTTGAGAAGAAGAATATCATTATTGATACTTTTGCCAGATGGGAAATCAAGGATCCAAAACAGTTCCTTATATCCCTACAGGGCGATGAACGTGAAGCGCAGGCAAGATTGGATAACGTTATCGAAGCGTCTATCAGAGATATTGTGACAACACATCCGATTATCGAGCTTATAAGAAATTCCAACCGTAAGATGAAAGCTGTGGACGTAGGCTCACTGGTCAGAAAAGATGAAGCAGAACAGCTTATGATCGAGAAAGGAAGGGATGCGCTCCAGGACCTGATACTTGCCAACGCAAAAGCATCAATCCCCGACATAGGTATCGCTATTATCGATATAAGGATTAAACGTATAAACTATGTTGATTCAGTACGTTCAGAGATTTACCGAAGGATGATTTCCGAGCGGAACAGGATTGCCGAGCGTTACCGTTCCGAGGGCGCTGGCGCAGCAAGAGAAATTGATGGTAAGAGACAGAGGACCCTTGAGACGATAATATCCGAGGCAAACCGGAAGATGCTTGAGATCACAGGTGAAGCTGATGGTAAAGCGGCCAAAATATATGCGGACGCTTATTCTGTAGATGCCGAATTTTATGCCTTCTGGAAAACATTGGAATCTTACAGAGAATCTATAGACGAAAATGCTATATTGATATTCTCAACTATGTCCGATTTCAGTAAATATATGCAGAAAATGGTCAACAAATAAACATAAGAAGCAGCTGATATTTGTTGCCTCTTTAAATATAGAATTATATAATAAAGGATATAAGATCGCATCTATTGATTTTGTGCTAAGTTTATGATAACAAGAGCCTAAGATATTTAAGTGGAGCGTTTCTATGGCGGAATACATGCAAGAACCCGGAAAAATTAAGTGGTTTACAGTAAAAATAAAAACGCTTTTTCTCTGGGGAACGCTAGTAGGGATTCTGGTTATAGGGGGAGGCATTTTTTACTATGTAAAATTCGTTCTAATGTCGCCGCAGAATCTGGCGAATAAAGCAATCGAAAAGGCAAAATCTGAATACTCCAAACTTGAGAATCATGAAAAAGCAATCCCTGAATTGCTTGAAAAGCCTGGTTCGTTGCTGGATGAAGCGGACGAATTATTTAATGCCCAGAAATATAAAGAATCTCAGCGGAAAGCGGAAGAATCTTTCCTCGAAAGTAATACTGAATATGAAAGGCTTGTTGCCGCTGGTGCGGGATACAAAAGCGCAACATTCCATTCAATCGAGGGGGTTGTACAAGTAAGGAAAAAGGACCGACAGGACTGGATAGAAGCAAAAGAACGAATGCCTCTGTATGCTGGAGACTATGTCAAAACCGGAAGCAACAGTGGCGCAGTTATTATCCTGTTTGATGGATCTCAATATAAAATTCAGGAAAGCGCATTAATTCTTATTGAGAAGAGTTTTGAAGACCCTTCAACCAAACGTCCTGAGATTGCAATCAAGATTGACGACGGTCATGTCGATGTTACTACAGTCGATTCTGAGGTGCCGGGTTCCAGCACAACGGTAAGCACACCTGAAGCCTCTACAATATTTAACGAAAAGGCTGATAGTGCGATCGAATATGATAAACAAACCGGTAAATCCAGCATTGCATTGTATAGTGGTAAAGCAACCACTAAAGTAGGCGGAGAAACCGTAAGGTTAACCAATAATGAAAAGGTTAACATCAAACCTGGCGGAGGAATCTCACAGAAGATTCAGCTGCTCCAGGCTCCTACACTTCTCGCTCCTCCTCACCGCGAAGTTTACGAAACAGATAATCCGGATAATAAGGTAATAACCTTCAGCTGGTCCGATATTTCAGGTGCTGAAGAATATTTAATCGAAGTATCGACAAACCAGATGTTCCTGAAACCGCTGAAAACCTGGACATCCAAGACATCACTATCTATTAAGGGCTTTAAGCTTGCGAATTACTTCTGGCGTGTGAGGGCATCGAGAACTAAAAGAGATGATATATCGAATGCCAGCCAGCCATTGAAATTTTCCCTCAGGAAAAAATCGATGGTGGATATAGACGACAAAACACCACCACCTATTGATATCGTTCGCGCGTACCCGCTTGGCGAATACTTCCTGATTTCAGGAAAAACTGAACCAGGTGCAACCCTTACAGTGGCTGTCAACAACCAGGGAAGCCAGATTTGGGAAGTACAGAGTGACGGTACATTCAAGGACCTCGTACTTCTGACAAAATATGGTGTAAACATTGTCGTCTTCCGTTCGGTTGATGCAGCTGGAAACCCGACAACAAAAAGAATAAAACTTGAATTAAAATAAATCAGTTTAAAATAAAAAAAGCCCGGCTTTTCGGCCGGGCATTTTTTTTATTATCTTTTAGAGTTTATCTGCGATTGCCTGTCCGACTTCGAGAGTCGTTGAATTTCCACCCATATCATAAGTTCTATACTTACCTTCAGCAATGACTTCAGCAACAGCTTTTTCAATAGCCTGGGCATGAGCATTTTCACCAAGGTATTCACACATCAGTTTAACGCAGAGTATCATCGCAATCGGGTTGACTTTATACTGGCCAGCGTATTTTGGTGCGGAACCGTGTGTCGGTTCAAATACTGCTAGTTTATCACCGATGTTACCACTTGAAGCAAAACCGAGACCGCCGACCAACTGGGCGCAGAGGTCACTGATGATATCACCGAACATATTGCCGGCAACCAGTACTGAGTAATCCATAGGATTCTTGATCAGCCACATTGTCATCGCATCAATATTGGCTTCCCAAAGTTCGATTTCAGGATACTCTTCCTTCTGCATCTTCCTGGCTTCTCGTACCATCAATCCACTCGTCTCACGCAAGACATTCGGTTTTTCAACAACAGTCACACTTTTACATTTGTTCTTCTTTGCATATTCAAAAGCATCTCTCAGGATATTCTGACACCCTTTCCTGGTAAAAAGTCTAAGGGAAAGCGCCATATCCACTCTGGGAGTAGAATCAAATCTCTTCGCTTTCGGATGTGTATCCATCAGGACTTTCCAGACTTCTTCAGGAACCGGATGGTATTCTATACCTGCATAAAGGCCTTCAGTATTTTCACGGAAAACTGTGATATCGATACCATCCTTATAATTCAAAGGATTGCCATTATAAGCTTTACATGGCCTGAAGTTCGTCCTGAGGTTAAAAAGCTGCCTCATTTTTACTATTGGACTGAAATAAACCAGCCCTTTATCCCTCAATTCCGGCACTAATTCTGCTGCTGCTTCATCTTTTGGTTTTGAGGTGATCGCGCCGAAAAGTGAAGCATCACAATTATTAAGAAGATCAATTGTTCTCTGCGGCAGAGGATCACCCTCTGTTTTCCAGAATTCCCAACCGATATCACCATGAATGTATTCCGCATCAAGGTTTATCTTATCAAGGACCAGCTGGGCAGCTTCCATAACGTCGTTGCCAACGCCATCACCCGGAAGCATAGCAATTTTATATTTAGCCATTATTCTCTCCCTTCATCAATTGTGTTATACGCTGGAGATTATAATGATAATTGTATAAATTACAATTTCTGCTATGTTAAAAATGGAATTTTAAAATAACAATCATCATTATTCAGCGTATTCAGTAAGTGTAGGGGATAATTAATCCAACAGGAGAAACTATGGTTGAAAATGCAATTAAAATTGAAGGAGTAGCTAAGCATTTCGACAAAACTGTAGCTGTCAAAGAATTAAGTATGGCAGTTCCAGCTGGTTCGATATATGGGCTGCTTGGGCCTAACGGGGCAGGAAAAACAACTACTATCAGGATGATGCTAAATATTATATATCCTGATCAGGGACAGATTGAGCTTTTCGGGAGAAAACTGACTGAAGAGGATAAAAGCAGAATCGGGTATCTTCCAGAAGAAAGAGGGCTTTATCCGAAAATGACAGTCGATGAAACCCTTCTGTATTTTGCAAGGTTGAAGGGAATTCAGACTAAACTCGCTAAAAAAGCGATAGACTATTGGCTGGATAAGGTAAATATTATCGAGCACCGCCAGAAAAAAATAAATGAGCTCTCCAAGGGTATGCAGCAAAAGATTCAGTTCGTAGCTACCGTGCAGCATAACCCGGATTTATTGATTCTTGATGAGCCTTTCAGCGGACTCGATCCTATTAATGTAAAACTGATAAAAGATATTATTCTTGAATTAAATTCCGATGGGAAAACCATCATCTTTTCAACTCATCAGATGGAACAGGTGGAAAAGCTGTGCGAGTACATCTGCCTTATTAATAAAGGTAAGAAAATAATCGATGGCAAACAAACTAAAATCAGGAGCGAATATGGCAGGAACACAGTTCTGCTGGAGTTTGATGGCGACGGCTCTTTTCTTAAGGATGAAAAAGGTATTGCCGATATCAACCTTTTCCCTCGTCAGGCTGAGATTTCGCTCAGGAGAGAAACTTCGGCACCTGAGCTGCTCAAAAACTGGGTTAAAAAGCTCGATATAACAAAATTTGAGGTTCTCGAACCGTCGGTAGAATCAATCTTTATCAGACTTGTAGGAGAGAGCAATGAATAAAATATGGGTTATCATTAAAAGAGAATATCTTAATATAGTTAAAAAGAAATCTTTTCTCGTCTCAGCAATCCTGACTCCTATACTGATGGTTGGTTTGATTCTTCTTCCTAGTTTCCTTGCCGGGGTAGCGCTGATAAAAGAACGGGAAATAGCTGTCATTGATGAAACCGGTTATGTTCTTCCGGCTCTTGAAG
This sequence comes from Acidobacteriota bacterium, assembly GCA_016932915.1. Lineage (GTDB taxonomy): Bacteria > Acidobacteriota > DATKUA01 > JAFGBY01 > JAFGBY01 > JAFGBY01. The sequence continues at coordinate 11,706 of JAFGBY010000153.1, forward strand.
CAAAGCGAACCATGTTTGAATATATTGTTAAAGAAATGAAAAACATGGAAGAGAACCAAGATCCAACGGCACAAGAACAGATTCAAAAACAAATAGAAAAAGAGGCAAAAGAAAAAGGATTGCCGGGAGGCCAGGCACTCAAACTCATGGAGGAAATGAGTAAAAAAGTATATCAGTCTTTTGCTGCAATTCACTTCGAGGAAATAAAAGTTGAAAATGGACAGGATCTGAAAAAGATTAAAGAAAACCAACTGGATAGAATCAGGACAAAAAAGATCGATGTTCTCCTGATAATTCCTAAAGGTGTAGAAACGAATAATGATGCTGTAAGTTACTTTTCAACTTCATCATCCAATTTTGATGAGACAAGTCTGCTAAGAGAATTTATCTCGGAAACTATAGTAGATAAAAGAATTGCAGATGAGGGTATGAATGCTGTTAAAATCAAGCAGATGACACAACCGGTACTTTTAAATACTAATGACGTCACTAAAACCGGAACAAAAAAAGGAAGTTTCCTGGTAACATATTTTGTAGGAATCACCTTTGTGATGCTTCTTTTTATGGCTGTAATCCAGACGGGACAGCATCTATTCAGAGGAGTAATTGAAGAGAAAAGCAACCGTATTATCGAAGTACTGCTCAGCTCGATCAAACCGAAACAACTTATGGGTGGAAAAATAATAGGCCTCGGCGGCGCCGGTTTAACCCTGGTTGCAATCTGGTCAATCGCAGGATTGTTAGGATTAAAACTTTCTGGAGGATTCGGGGTGACAATAGCTCCGATAACAATCCTTTACTTTATTATCTTTTTTGTCCTGGGGTACCTGCTCTACTCGACTTTTATGGCGATTATCGGCGCGATTATGAACTCGGAACAGGAAGCCCAGCAGTTTATTTCGATAATTTCAATGGCGCTTATGGTCCCGTTGTTCGTAGCGATGATTATTGTAAAACATCCTGATTCGATCATCGCAACGATACTCACTATGATCCCACCGTTCACACCATCAATGATGGTCTTCCGACTGTCAATCACAGCTGTTCCGATGGTTGAAATAATCGCCAGCATAGTAGTCCTGATAATTTCAATCTGGATAATGATTATAGCAACCACCAAAATATTCAGGGTTGGAATCCTGATGTACGGTAAAAAGCCATCGGTTAAAGAAATCGTAAAATGGATGAAATATAAATAAAATAAAAACTGATAATCACTATTGGAGTAGGTATATCAGAGACTACCTGCTCCATTTTTTTATGTTCGTCTCAGGGTGAGGCACAATATATATCACTTCGATATAATAACAGATTCAAAAATTATCCCGTAATTCCAATAAAATAACGTCACTGCGAGCATATGCGAAGCAGTCTGCCAAATTCATAATAAACAGATTGCTTCGTCGCTACACTCCTCGCAATGACGAACTCTGTTGGACATAATAAATAACGGGTTCAATTAGAATAATTGAACCCGCAAAAATAAATGACCGGGCCTGAACCCGACTTTTTTGTTCAATTTTGGATTTGCACTAAAACCTGCTGAAACTTCCTCCACCAAACTTGGTGGGCGGTTTCCTACCGAACGCACTGTCAATAAACACTGGGTTAAAGCCTTGCGGAACCTGTTTATCCGTCACATAGTGGTAAACAACAACCTGGAAGATCGATTGAAGCGCGGATTGAATAAGAGAAAGAATTATCAAGTAGATAAGCGCCAGTGCTCCAAACATGATAATCATAGGCATTGATTTTGTACTAGCACCCAAAAAGAATAAAAGGTATGCCGGTATTCCCAGGACAAAGAAAACCAGACCGAAACTGAACCGCCCTATTATCTGTTCCCCCCAGGTTTTCTTCAGGAGCCTGGCGGATTCCTTCACCGCTGCAAACGGCCCCTTCTGTTCAATGACCAGTATCGGTACTACAAGGAACGTCACTACCGACCAGGCAAGTCCCAGAACTCCTGCTACAATCTTCCCCAGTAATTCAGATTTATCCTCAATCATTCGAAGGATTATTCCCACCGTAGCGGCCACAAATGCCCATGCAACAATTAAAGGTAACATTGACATCGCTGCGCCAAGCCCATCACGGATAGTAGGATTACCTCCTTTTAATCGAATCATTACAGCCGCAACAATCGCTGAGTTGAAAAATACAATGATGAAATAAGAAAAAAAATAAAACAGGAACATCAGTACATAGTATTTGCCTTCATTAAAATTAATCTGGTTTCCGTTCTTCTCGACAATCAGCTGGCCTTTAACCATCGGATAAACGAAAGATGCCATTACTACAAGGCATAAAATTCCCGATATCAAAGGCAGTATCAGAAGTTCTTTATCTTTTTTCAGGAGCTCCCATGATTCCTTCATGAGATTCCAAGTTTGTGAAAATTTTCCCATCCCCGAGTTACCCCCTTGCATATAAAAGTCTAACTCTTATTAAGTTAATAATATATGTTCAGAAAGACGATTGCAAATATGATAGACAAATAATTTACTCAAGTACATTTTCAAAACCGGCATCACGAATAAACAGGCATGATGTTCCGGTAACATTGAAAAGTTTCCTGAGCTGCGTAAGATCGCATATACGGCCTATCCCGAATATATTAATATCTGCGACAGGTGCATTCTTGAGTGACTCTATAAATTCACCATGTAAAATCCTGATCTGAGTATCCAGCGGAAGCCGAGCGCGTGTTATAAGGTCTTCCAGGAATTGTTTAGCAATCGGCCGTTCTTTTTCCTTGTTAATTACCATGCATATCGTAATCCTGCCATTCCATGAATTATACAGCCTGAGTGCAGTCAATATCGCAAGATTCCAGTTCGGGCTTTTATCTATATCCCAATCAGGGCTTCTTTCCCTGAGCCAGAGGTTGATATCTCTTTTATATCCGCAATGCACCTTGTTATCATATGCAAATAGAAGGACTCCGAACTTTTTATCAACGGCAACTTCCATAAATTTCTGAAGCCTGGCACCCCGGATTGTATGTTTATCTATTGATACAAAAACTGAGTTTGGGGAAATAACAGAGCTGCTCATTGCATCCAGAACCACTGGAGTTATCTTGTTAAACTGATCGGACTCCATAATCAACCCATCACGATAGAGTTCTGTATCATCAAAAAATTCCAACAGCTTATCCATTTTCTGTTCTACTGTTTTGGTTTTATTACATGTAACATGAAGAAGATGGACAGACCCTCCCGGGAACGCAATATCGTGAATCAATTCCAGGTGGGTCTGATGTATGGTTAATTTCTCGACCGGCACGAGTATATCAGGTTTCCATGACTTCCCGGTTTGTGGGAGATTCTGAATCTTCCTCGCTGCCCATTCGACAACCGCTCTAAATAAGCCCTGTCTAACATCTCCCCATGGAGCCACCAGTTCACGTCTCAGGAGATAAATATATAACGCTGCTATTGCGGCCAGTGCAAACAAACTTTTAATAAAATCAATATAGAACATCATGTAGGTTGAGCTAAGAAAACCGATAATCGGTAAAATCTTTGGTATCCGCATTACCGGGCGGAATGATGCAATACCTATATTCTGTTCGATCACAACTGAAAGATTGATAAAGGAATACGTAATCAGGAAAAACAATGTAATAAACGGCGCAACAGCGTCAAGTGAACCGTAAAACAGAGCAAAACCTATTATTGCTGAACTGACAAATGTTGCCGTTACAGGCTCTCCCTTTTTAGTACGATACGCCAGGAACCGGCCTCATGGAACACTGCGGTGAACCGCCATCGCTTGTAACAACCTGGGTGAAGATACAATACTGCCTAATCCAGAAGACAGTGTTGCACCCATCATACCGGCAATTACCAACCATCGCCATTTGCCTATTGAAAGCATAATTGTAAAATTTCCTCTCAGGGTTTCGGCATCCACAGCGTAATCAAGCATAAAAGCAACACCTAGATAAATAAAAAGGCAGAGTAAAATCGCAATCAGAGACCCCCTTGGAATATTTTTTGCCGGGTCCTTTAAATCACCGGACATCCCTATCCCGGCTAATATGCCTGTCACCGCTGGGAAAAAGATAGCATATACCTGGCCGAAATTCGCATCCTGGAACTGCCCGATTGTAACAATCTCTGGAGACGATGTCCCAAAGGCGCCAATGAAAAAAGAAATCAGTGATAGCGCTATTATGGTCAAAATAAGAAATTGAATCTTGAATGCCAGCTTAGTGCTTACCGATGAAATAATCCATAGAAATAACCATGTAAACAACAATACACTTTTAAACTGAACCTGCGGGAATGCAAATTTGACCGCTTCCGCAAAACCGAATATATAAAGAGATACAGAAAGAGTCTGCGCAAAATAAAGGGAAATGCCAATTGCGCCACCTGCTTCCAGCCCAAGGGACTTTGATATTATTGAATAAGCGCCACCAGCTTCGACTTTTATATTAGTAGACATAGTAGATGCAGAAAGGCTTGTAGTGAAAGTAATCACATTGGAAATAAGAATAATCAGGACTGCGCCAAGAAAACCGGCATTCCCTACAACCCATCCCAACCTGGCATATAAAATAACACCGAGGATAGTAAGCACAGTCGGTGTAAACACACCTTCGAAAGTCCCAAACTTACGATATCCGTTATCTGCCAATTTACCTTATGCTCCAGTTATTTGAGGGTGTTTATACAAGGTGTTACCATTAACCATGTTTTTAGATCAGGTGATTATTTTATCCTGACTATGATACAAATCAAGAAGGATTAAAAATAACACTGTAGTTCACATTCTATACTTGTTATTTGGGCTTTTGTTCCCTATATTGAACATAAGCAATCTTTGAGTAGGTGAAATAACTGTGAAACAAAGTATATCTTTATCCAAAACTTTTAAATTCTGGATTTCGTTATTCATCGGCCTCATTGCAGGAATTGGCTTTTATACATTTATATACGCAAAAGGTTTTTCCTACCTCTCAGATGATCCATCCTCATGCGCTAATTGTCATGTAATGAATGAGCAATACGATGCATGGATTAAATCCAGTCATCATGCAGTGGCGGTATGTAATGATTGCCATACACCGGAGGGATTTATTCCCAAATATACAGTAAAAGGACTGAATGGATTTAATCACTCCTGGGCTTTTACTACCGGGTGGTATGAAGATCCGATTCAGATTAAAGATATGAACAGGCAAGTAACGGAAAATGCCTGTAGAAAGTGCCACGAAGACTTTACCATTATGGTTGACAGGTATAGCACAAAAACAAATAACGCTGTTCAATGCCTTGATTGTCATTCCTCAGTCGGGCATTTACATTGATTTTTTTCAGGAGGTATTATGGCCGAAAAAAAGCAGAATAAAAAAACCGGAAAATGGTGGAAAAAACTGCCCGTAACAATTATAGCAGTTACTGCCATTGTTTCTTTTATCTTAACTGCCCTGTTGATAAATATTTTCGAGAAAAAACAAGAGGCAAAAAATCCCTTTTATAAGGTTGTAGATTTAAACGATGATATCACCGATCCGGCTATGTGGGGGAAGAATTTTCCCTTGCAGTATGACGGCTATAAAAGAACTGTCGATATGGAACGGACTCGTTACGGGGGAAGCGAAGCAATGCCCCGTATTCCAACAGATGCCGATCCCAGATCTGTAGTGACCCAATCCAAAATTGATGAAGATACACGCCTGAAAACAATGTGGGCCGGGTATGCTTTTTCTGTCGATTTCCGGGAGGAAAGAGGCCACGCATATATGCTTGAAGATCAGACATTCACAATGAGACAAAAAGCCTCACCTCAAGCAGGAACATGTGTGAATTGCCATGCATCGACATATGTACCTCTAAAAATACTTGGTAATGGTGATATATTTAAAGGATTCGATCTGATAAATGCTATGCCATATATGGAAGCTAGGAAGCATGTAGAATTCGCCATCGCCTGTATCGATTGTCATAATCCGGATAATATGGCCTTGCGTGTTACACGCCCCGCATTTATCAGTGGAATAGCAGTTGTCAAGGCTAATGAAGGAATAAAAAACTATGATGTTAACCGGGATGCCACACGCCAGGAAATGAGGACTTACGTATGCGCCCAGTGCCATGTTGAATATTATTTTAAGGGCGATGGAAAAACTCTCACTTTCCCCTGGTCAAACGGATTACATGCTGATGAAATCCTTCAATATTATGAAGAGATCGATTTTAAAGACTGGACTCACAAAATAACCTCAGCGGCATCCATTAAAGCGCAACATCCTGAATTTGAACTCTGGAGTCAGGGGATTCATTCCCGTTCCGGTGTTGCATGTGCGGATTGCCATATGCCATATAAACGTGAAGGGGCAATGAAAATAAGTGACCATCATGTCCGTAGCCCGATATTAAATGCATCAAAATCATGCGCCGTTTGTCATAAACTTACTGAGGAAGAGCTTAAGGACCGTGTCGATAGGATACAGGATACCACCGTTGAATTGAGAAATGTGGCTATGGATGCTCTTGTAGAGTTTATTGGTGAAATTGAAACACTTAAAAATAAAGGTTTGACGGGGAAGCCGTTCGAAGACGCAATAAAATTCCAACGAAAGGCTCAATTCCTGGTTGATTTCGTTGAATCTGAAAATTCTATGGGTTTCCACGCACCGCAGGAAGCTGCAAGGATTTTAACCCTCTCATTAAACTATACCCGTCAGGGACAAAAATTAATCGCAAAATACCTCTGATAAAAAATTAGGGAGGCTTTCCTTTTAGGAAAGCCTCCATATTAGATAAAAATCTATTCTACCCGAAATCTTTAAAAATAATTCGAGTACCTGTAATAATAATCCCAATCGCTCTCATCTGAAGCATTTTGATGTTGGTTCCAGAGAATAAACAGTTTACCAGAATCAAGGATTCCAAGCCTGCAATAGTAAGAGCCGAGTGAACTGGAAGGTATTTTTACCGGATTACTCCAGGAGGAACCGTTATCAGTGGAACGGGTAAAATAGGTGCTATAACTGTCCATCACTGTAGACTGAGCTGACCATTTGTAAAGTACAAGATTCAGATTCCCGGCTGCATCATATTTTAGATGAATTGGATTCCACAAGGTACCTCCAAAACTGCTCAATTCCTGAGGCTCAGTCCAGGCAAAACCATAATCACTTGATACTTTAAAATAGTACTTGTTATTTTCATTTGCATTCACTTTACGTAAATTATTAAGAACTCTTTTATCAATATTTAAAGAAGATATGGGATCAGCCACTATCTCCGGTATTTCATCATTATTCTCAGCCTCCAGGCTTAAAGACGACTGTTTATATTTTCTGAAGATCATCGCAACATTACCCTGGCCATCCGTACAAAAAACCGGCATATCATTAACCCAGGAATCAGTTGCATAAGATGATAAGTTCATTCGAACTGGTTTTGTCCAGGTAGAACCACTATCGCTTGATGTCGATTTGAACAAATCCCATAGCTTATAATTGGCATAGTCCATATTGAGATACATAATTACAAGCTCATTAGTATTTGCATTTTTACTGAGGCCTACCGGGACTAATTGGTGGGTGGATGAAGTAATGCCGACTTTTTTTGTCCAGTCAGAGCCGTTATTATAAACATAAAACAATTCCGAATTACCGTTTTTTGTATTGCGGTTCTCCAGAACACCATGGTAAGTCTCACCTGTTGATTTCATTATCTGAAAATTTATTACATACCAGGAAGTAGACCAGAAAGTCTCAGGTGTGCTCCAGCTTGCCCCATTATCCACGGATTGAGTATGCATCATCTGTCTCGTACCAGCTACACGCTCATTAATATAAAATAAATCAAGGACATCATCATTCATAATAACACGGTTTATACTTGTTAGTTCTGTTGATGTATTCAACCGGGTTTTAACACTCCAAGTCAAACCGCCGTCCGTTGATTTTTTATAGTACAGTGGAGACTGTGTCGGTTTTTTTATGGCAAAAGGCCAGCGTAATGTGAAGAAAAAGTGAAGGTTTCCGCCACTATCTGCTTCTACATTTCCGTAAAGTACATAATTTTCAAACGAAAGCTTGGATTCGGTGCTAAAGCTGTGGTTTGCTAATACATTAAGCATTAGAGTATCCGAATTTCCAGCATCCGGTGTCGTAACCCAGACTTCCCGGGTATAATCGGACCCACTTGCAAAAGAGTCTTCATTGGTTGTAGTAGCGATATAAGGAATGTCATCAGGAGTTATTGTACAGGTCAATTCTGAGGAACTCACATAATTTGTCGTCATTTCCTGACCATTAAAAACAATTCTAGAGTTCTGCATAAAATCACTGCCATTCACGGTAAGCGTAAATGTTGGGGTATGCGATACCCTTGTATCCGGAGAAATTGATGTGATTTTAGGCACCGGATCATCTTCACAAGAAATCATCAAGGCAATAAATGGCAATAAAATTAAAAATAGATATATACGTCTCATAGTGACCTCCATATGGTACTTACTGTCGGTACCATGTTCAAATACTTCAACCTTATATTAAAACAATACAACAATACTTACAGACTGTAAAGTGAGGAAATTGTGTGAATGTAATTGTCCTTTACTTGTTATTTTTCTCTGACCGCTTTCACATAGAGCATTATTAAATCTCAAATACAATACATGCATAGA
>JAFGBY010000154.1 GCA_016932915.1 Acidobacteriota bacterium
AAATTCCTCGAAGAAAGCAGTGCTTGCGGCGCAGATTGCGGATAGTGTAGATGGAGTGGAGCGTGTAATAAACAAGATCAAGGTTTCTACAGAATTAGACGAATTATCCTCAGACGGCAGGAGCGAAAGAGAAAAACTGCTTGATGAAGAATTACAGAAAAAAGCGGATGCGATTTTTACTACTACCGACGAACTTGCCGGTTCTAAAATCAAGGTAATTTCTTTTAAAAGGGTACTTTTCCTTGAAGGAACTGTCAAAACTGAAGAGCAAAAGGATCTTGCAGTGAAACTTGCGAGAAAAATCGAACGTGTGATTGATGTTCAGGAAGACTTGAAAAGAGATTTTGAATAGATTGTATGATTTGTCCACGCTGCAAAACCGCAATGAAAGAAGAGAAAAGATCGTTTCATAAAAAACGAAAATGGATTTGCCCTGAGTGCGGAAAGGTAAGGATGCAGTCAGTAGGTAATAAAGGGGAGAGCCAGAAGGCGAGCAATAAAAAGGTGTATGATGGTTAGTTCTCCTCTGATATCAAGAAAAACTGTAGTTTTATTTTGTTTCAGCCTAATTCTTACTCTCTCTTGTACCGCTCTGGCACAGGAGAAAAATATCAAAACTCTCTGGGAAGAAGCTGAGAAGAATTACTCAAATTTTATTAAAGATACTAGAAAACACAAATATGCAGAAGAATGGGAAAAGTGCGTAAACAAGTATCGTGAAATTGTAATTATAAAAGAGAACTCTATTTATGCTGATGATGCTTCCTATATGGTAGGTTATATTTATTTCCGTATGTATGAGAGGTTTTCAAATCTGTCTTATCTAAACAGCGCTTTAAGTTCATTCAATTACCTTCTTTCCCGGCATACGGATTCCCTGTATAGAGAAAAAGCGCTTTATTACACCGGTTTCATTTATTATAAATATCAGAATGATATCAAACAGGCGTCTGTTTATTTCAATGAGCTTATAAATGATTATCCAGATAGCACATATACCCAGAAAGCAAAAGATATCAGTGATCTAATGGCTCGCGCTGCAGTCCCGACACCAATTAAGAAAAACGGGGAAAAAGTAAACCTCACTGACCTTAAGTACTGGTCATCACCAGATTATACCAGGGTGGCTGTATATCTGGATGGCGCAACTTCTTTTACCAATAAGAGAATACACAATCCGGATAGGATTTATTTTGACCTGGATAATACAAGGATATCAAAACAAATCGCTGAATGGATGATGGTTATCGAGAATAATTTTCTCAGACGGGTCAGGATAGGGCATTTTAATACGAAGACGACCAGAGTTGTGCTCGACCTTGAAAAGGTTGATAGGTACACAGTATTTACCCTCAATGATCCTTTCAGGATTATCATCGATGTTACAAGAGAAGAGAAGCTGGTGAAAGCCGGAAGCGGTAATATTACTCGCCCTGTTCCGGATAATTCAAATCCGCCGATAATAAAACCTGCTGATCAGAAAACTACTGGCCAACCTGACATTATTTCGCCTCCTCCTGATGATACAGGCAAACCGGATACCAAACCTGTGACTTTGTCACATGAGAAGTCGGTTGCTGTGATCCCTCTTAAAAACAGCAGTGGGAACTACTCTATTGTAAGGCAATTGGGATTGGGCGTGACCACTATTGTTATAGATCCCGGTCATGGAGGCAAAGATCCCGGGATGGTCGTACGCAAAGGTTTATATGAAAAAGACCTCGTTTTAGATGTAGCAAAAAAACTAAAATCGATTCTTGAAAACAAGAAAAAATACCAGGTCTTTCTTACCCGTGAAAAAGACGTCTATCTTTCTCTCGAAGAACGAACGGCAATGGCTATGCAATATAAAGCCGATTTATTCATCTCTCTACATATGAATTCTTACAGAAAGAATACCCTGGCAGGATTGGAAATTTATTATCTAGGTTTTGCTGCTGACCGTCAAACTGAGGCACTGGCAGCGTACGAGAACTCTATGAATCAGAAGGGCATGGGAGAGCTCCAGGATATATTGCGGATGCTGGTTGATGCTAAGATTGATGAATCGAAGGATTTTGCTTCAATCATAGGGAAGAGTATAAATGGAATTTTAAAAAGAAATTATAATTCATTTAAATACCGTGGTGTTAAACAGGCTCCGTTCATAGTGTTAATAGGCGCTAATATGCCCTCAGTCCTCGTTGAGCTTGGGTATCTTTCAAATCCTGATGAAGCTAACCGTCTCTCTACGACTAAGTACAGGGAACAAATGGCGGACGGGCTGGCACGAGGAATCGAGGCATATATCCAGAACCTCAACGGGATGGTTGTCCAGAAATGAAACCGGATGATTCTCCTTACAGGTATAAATATCTGGATGGGGAAATTCAATTACGTGGCGATAAATCAATTTCTCATCGGATTCTACTTCTGTCATCTATTGCTTCGGCTTCGGTAAAAATTCATAATCTTTCTCTGGGACAAGATGTCCAGGCGACTTTAAATGCTTTAAAAAAGATCGGTGTTAAAACTGTAGGGGATATAAAATCGGAATTAACTTTAAATCCTCTGGAAGCAGGATCTAAACCGAGCCGATTAGTAAGTATCGATTGTGGAAATTCCGGCACTACCGCCAGGTTGCTTATAGGCTTTTTAAGTGGTTTAGGAATTGAAGCCAAACTTTATGGAGATGAATCTCTATCACAAAGGCCTATGAGAAGAGTTACAGAACCGCTTGTGTCGATGGGAGGTAACTATCTTTATAATAAAGGAGATTGTCTGCCGCTTAAAGTTCTGAATAACAATGGAATGCATGGAATCTCATACTTGATGCCGGTTCCATCAGCCCAGGTGAAAACATCAATTCTTCTCGCGGCCCTGTTTAGCGACAGTAAAATGAAGATTCTTGAAAAAAATAAAACAAGAGATCATACGGAACGGATGTTGGAACTTGCAGGTGTTGACATTCAATGCGATGGAAATCGAATTGAACTGAATCCGATAGTCAGTCCGCTTAACCTGCCTGTTGAATATTTGGTTCCTGGTGATATATCTACAGCTGCTTTTTTTATTGCGGGAGCATTGCTGCTTCCAGGCTCTGAGATAACTGTGAAAAATTCTTTATTGAATGAATTCCGAACAGGATTCCTGCAGCATTTTAAAAAAATGGGAGCTGATATTCAGATTCTAAATTCTCACACTTCATACAATGAGACTGTGGGGGATATTTATGTTCATTTCAAAGGGACACTGGAGTCTATAGAAATTCTTCCAGAGGATATTGCTTCCTGTATTGATGA
>JAFGBY010000155.1 GCA_016932915.1 Acidobacteriota bacterium
AAGGATATAAGTGCACGTATCTTTTTGGGCTGATTGCCCCAACAAGGGACTCAATTATGAAAAATAGAGTGAAAAGATTATAATTTTTTAATTCTGTTCGTAAATATTTTCTTAAAATAGCTCATATTATGTTTGCTGGCATATTTTAATCCGGATTTATAAGCAGAAGATGCTGTAGGACTATTTTTGAAATCTAATGCTAGGTCTCCCTGTATTAGATAGATTTCGACCAGATGATTTATTCTTCCTTTTTCACGACAAAGTTTAACTGCCTGTGATATCTTTGAGAGATATTTTTCAACATTATCATGTTCGTTATAGGCTTTACTTGCGAATAACCCGGCTTGAGCGAGAGAGAGCCATGACATCCTTTTTATCTGATCAAGGTTTTTCACTGCCTCCTGGAAGTATTCTATTGCCTTATCGTAATTCTCCCTGGCTTTTAATTCGATCATCCCAGCTACTGTCAATGACGTGCCAAGCATATATTTGTCACCAGTGTTCTTTCCATATTCAAGAGACTTGGCGATTCTTCTCCTGGCTTCCGGAAAATCATTTTTTAATATTGCCAACATTGCGAGGTTATCATTAACAACTGATAAGGCTTGAGGTTCTTTTGTTATGTTAGCGTATTCCATCTGGATATTAAAATATTTTCCGGCTTCATCAAGATTACCCAGGGCATAATGTACAATTCCCAATCCACCGTGCATGGGGGCAAGATGTTGATTTGTTCCAAGCTCTTTTGCAATTGAAATAGCTTTTGGAAATAGCTCGCATGCTTTTAAATAATCACCGCGGTTATACACGACCCAGGCAAGATAATATAATGTTGCTCCCTGGCCAATCTTGTTACCGGTTTCGTTCTGAATATTGAGCACCTGGTCGAAAATATTCTCAGCCTCATCTGAATCTCCCTGGCTCATCTTATACCAGGCGATATCGGTTAATGCATCAGCCTCACCGATTTTATTACCGATTAACCGGAAAAGCTCGTATGCTTTTCTGGTGCTTTTTTCAGCTTCCTCAATGTCACCTTGCGCTTCTAACATATAAGCAAGACGAGACCATGCTCTTGCTTCTTCATAATAAAATTTCTGTTCTCTTGCATTAGTAATTACATCTTTGAGTTGTTTCTCGGCGAGATCCAGTTTACCCAATAATTTTCTCACCCAGGCCATATCGTTATTGATCTGGAGATTGAGCTCCTGGTTGCCTGATTTTTTATTTAAAGAAAGTGCTTCCAAAAACTTCTTCTCAGATTCCTCGAGCTTTCCTTCATCTGAGTCAATCATGGCAATGGAATAGATAATATCCGGTGTCGGTCCATTTTGTTGGATTATTGATTCAAAAACGTTACGCGCTTCTTTATACTTGCCTATATCCTTGAGAATCCCTGCTTTTTTTAACATGATTTCAATGTCATTTGGATGGTTTTTAAGCATAGTGATGCATATATCAAGTGCTTTTTCAGGGAAACCTATCAGATATGCCATATCAAGCTGTGTATCCAGCTTTTCTACAACCGGTAAACGTTCCTGGTTTAATAAGGCTCTGGCGAGGCTTTCAATCGTTCTGTTATTATAACCGGTTTCTTCCCATGATTGAGCTAACATTAAGTGCGCCAGTGCAAAGGTTTTATCCAGTTCAATTGCCTTCAATAAGTAGTCGCGGGCTTCCAGTGCTTTTGAGGAATCCAGCAGCTCCTTCCCTTTGATGTACATTTTATTTGCTTCCGGATCGGTAGAATAGACCTCATCCACTTTAACTATATCATGGTTGACGCCGATGATCGATTGCACTGAATCAGCTGCGCTGGAAGAAAGTTCGAATAATTCGGCTTTTTGAAAAATATTTTCTTCTCGTCCTGCAATAGAACCATCAGGAGTAAAAATAGTGGTCGTTAGTTTGTAAGTCTTCCCGGTTTTTTCCAGGTCAAAAACGCAATTATATGTTTTATCTAAATAAGAGGAAATTTTTTCCATCTGTACTTTATCTGGTTTAGTCAGGTCTATTTTCAAGTCCTTTTTCATTGATGATATTTTTTCGCCCTTGATCTGTATTATTTCCGGGGTATCAAGCAGAATTGTACCGACTGTAGATGGCAATCCGGATGACAAATATTCAAGGTCTGAAATATTCGTCCTGTTATTCATCGTAAGTAATGCCAGATTATAAAATTTGGATGATGCCTTTGAAATAAAGATGCTCGTAAAAAGGAATGTCACTAAAACAGAAACAGCAATCAGTAATGCAGCATATGGGAGAACTCTTTTAAAAATTTGTCTACGAATTTTCTGGAGAGCATCAACAAACTCTTGAGCAGTTGGTCGGCTATCCATATTCTTGGATAAAGCTTTATCAATTAATACAGCAAGTTTTCGTGGGCAGTCTTTCGGTCTGTTTTTTATAAGAGGTTTATATTTTACTGTCCTGATTTTATAAAGAATGTCTGCATTTTCACCGCTAAAAGGTGCTTTACCCGTGAAAAGTTCATAGAGAATTATACCAAATGAAAAAATATCACTTTTAGTATTGAGTTCTTCACCAGCGGCTTGTTCCGGGCTCATATATTGTATTGTTCCAAGTAGTGAACCTATTCGGGTTATTGATGAAGAAGCTGAAGGATCGATATTGTCATCCATCTCATTTTTACTTTTTTCTTCATCAGTATTGCTGTCTGTCTGGTTTTCATGGAAGCTGTAAATTACCGTTTCCTCTTTACTCACGACTGGAATAGCGTCAGTATCTTTTGCGGATATTTTATTATTCACATTATCATCGCTATGTTGTTTGGCTAACCCGAAATCCAGAATCTTTACCTCATCAGTCATGATATTAGAGGGCTTCAAATCACGGTGAGTTATTCCTTTACTATGCGCAGCGGAGAGACCTTTTGCGATTCCCAGGCTTATCTCAATCTTTTCCTTACCGTCCAATTTTTTGTGTTCGATTTTATCTGAGAGTGGCATACCGCTATGATACTCCATCGCAATATAGGTTGTTCCTTTATCTTCGACCAGATCATAAATACCAAGGATATTGGGATGGTTAAGCTTAGAGAGGACTTTAGCTTCCCGGATAAACCGGTGATATGCGTTAGGTGAAAATGTCATATGGGAACGTAGTCTCTTGAGGGCAACAATTCTATCAAGTTTTGTATCATTAGCTTTCCAAACCTGTCCTATGCCGCCTTTGCCTATCAAATCCAATAAAGTATATCTTTCGGCAACAGTATCCCCTGGGTTAAGTGGTATCTCAGAAGTAATTTTTTTACCAGTTTTTGATGCAGCATCTAATATTGTTGATTTGTCTTTAATGGAAGATTGTGCGGAATTTTCTTTTTTACTTTTTGCCATAGTTGTTCCCTGTTTAATTCGAAGTTTTATTGACTGCGATTACAAGATTAAAACTATATTTTACTCTGCTAATAATGATTGCCCCAAATATATACTGAATTCAATATAGATTAAAAATCATTGGTTTTCAATCATTCAGTTTAGTGTTTTAAAATAGTACTAATATGAACTATTTTTATGTAACACAATGATATTTGATGGCATTCCTTTTTCTAATAAAATGAATGTGTTATAATCTCTCGTTTTTACAGATTATATTTAGATTTGTGATGTGTTATGCAATATTTAATAGAGGTATTAGTTCATGATAGGTAAAACGATTGCATCATATAAAGTTCTGGAAAAACTTGGCGAAGGTGGGATGGGTGTTGTATATAAAGCGATAGATGAAAAGCTAAAAAGAACAGCCGCCCTGAAATTTCTACCACAGGAACTTACTGGGGATAAAGAAGCCAAGGAACGTTTTCTTCGAGAAGCCCAGGCAGCCGCCGCTCTCGATGATCAGAACATCTGTACAATTTATGAAGTTAATGAAACGAAAGAAGGCCAGCTTTATATTGCAATGGCTTATTATGATGGCGTTAACCTGAAGGAACTTATCAACCGTGTTAATATGCTTTCTATCGGAAGGGCAATAGATTTCGCTCAACAGGTTGGAAGAGGCCTTGCTAAAGCTCATGACCAGGGTGTAGTGCATCGCGATATTAAAACTGCTAATATTATTATAACTACTGATGAAATTGCAAAAATCTTGGATTTTGGATTAGCCAAATTTGCCGGGCAAACACAGATAACACGAACAGGGACGACACTTGGTACAGTCGATTTTATGTCCCCGGAGCAAGCGAAGGGTGAGCCTGTCGACCACCGTTCAGATATCTGGTCGGTCGGAGTTGTTTTATATAATATGCTTGCCGGAACCACACCTTTCAGAAGAGAAGTGATGCAAGCTGTTATCTTTGCGGTTATTAATGACGAGCCATTGGCTCTTAGTGAATTCCGCACGGATGTTCCATATGGGTTGACTCTTATTCTTACTAAAGCGATGACGAAGAACCCGAACGAGAGATATCAGAGCATTACAGATTTTGTAGCTGATCTCGAGACATTGAAAACAAGTTCTTCTTCGGATATTACCAGGCTTCTTTATGCTACTAAT
Organism: Acidobacteriota bacterium; assembly: GCA_016932915.1. Lineage (GTDB taxonomy): Bacteria > Acidobacteriota > DATKUA01 > JAFGBY01 > JAFGBY01 > JAFGBY01. Next base: position 4,519 of record JAFGBY010000155.1, read on the forward strand.
ACACAGCAGATTCCGACAACTCCCGCAATAGCGGTACTACCCTTTACAGATATGAGCGCGGAGAAAGACCAGGAATATTTCTGCGACGGACTGGCTGAGGAATTGATTAATCATCTCTGCGAGGTTAAGGAATTAAAAGTCATTTCCAGGACATCATCATTCTCATTCAGGAATAAGGATGTGGATATCCGAGAAATTGCGAGAATATTGAACGTTAGCTCGATTCTGGAAGGTTCTGTTCGCAAGGCGGGTAACCGTATCCGCATCTCTGCCCAGCTTGTTAAAATCGATCACGATTACCAGATTGTATGGTCAGAGAAATGGGATAGGGACGTCGAAGACATTTTTGCAATTCAAGATGAAATATCACGGGCAATTCTGGATAACCTGAAAATAAAGCTTCTTGGCGGGAAAGAAGTTTCTACTGTGAAACGTCAAACTGATGACCAGGAAGCATATAACCTCTTCCTCCAGGGACAGTATTTCTGGAACAGGCGTTACGATGTAGGTGTTATGAAAGCAATGGAATATTTCCTGGCCGCAACTGAGAAGGATCCAGAATACCCATTGCCATGGGTTGGCATCGCGGATACCTACATTGTACTAGGATATTACGGACACAAACCTTTCAAGGAATGTTACCCAAAGGCAATTGAGGCAGCGGAGAAAGCCCTAAAACTTGATCCCAAATTAGGACCAGCACGCAATTCCCTGGCGTTTTGTAAAGCTATGTACGATTGGAATTGGAATGCCGCGGCGAAGGAATTCGAATTAGCTGTTGAAGAAAAACCGACCGATACAACAACCCGTACCTGGTACTGCATTTACCTCACTGCAATGGGAAGATTTACCGAGGCGATTAACCAATCATTGAAAGCCGTTGAACTCGAACCCCTTTCACCGATAATTAATGCAATCGCCGGTTGGACTATGGCTAATTCGGGACATGTTGATGATGGAATTGGCCAGCTATCTCGTGCACTGGAACTCGATCCTAATCTGCCGATGGGGCACCTCTGGCTTGCACAGGTTTATATAGAAAATGGCGAATCATTTACAAAAGCAATTAAACACTTGGAAAAATCAGTTTCAGGAGAATTCCATTATGCGCTCGGTTACCTGGGATGGGCGGTTGGACTATCGGGCAACAGGCCAAGAGCATTGAAAATCCTCGATCAGCTGACTGACCTTGAGAAGAAACAAAAGAAGTATATTCAACCGACACAACGTGCGCTTGTATACCTCGGAATCGATGAATATGACCTAACCTTTAAATACCTTGAAAAAGCATACCAGGAAAAAGATAGCGGACTCGCGTTCCTGAGGTCTTTTAGAATGTTCGATAAGATCAGAAAAGATGAGCGGTTTACCGAGATTCTCAAGAAGATAAACAGAAGCTGATTCCTGCTCTTATTCTACCCTGAGGATATATCCTTTCAGGTATTCGCTTTCCGGGAATGTAATGAGTATCGGGTGATCTTCAGGTTGCCCCAGGACTTCAACTATCTTAACTGTTTTACCGCTGTCTGCCTGAGCATAACCAATTACTTCTCTTAAGGTTTCCAGTGAAACCGCTCCTGAGCATGAGAAAGTTACAAGGTAACCCCCGGGTCTGAGTAGTTTCATTGCCAACAGATTTATATCCTTGTATGCTTTCATAGCTTTTGGAAGGCTGCTCCTGGTTGGGGCGAACTTTGGGGGGTCAAGTATAATCACATCGAACTGCCTTGCTGCATCCCGGAACTTTCTCAACTGGACTGGTACATCGGCTTGGATGATTTCGTGAGAGTTTTTCTCAAAATTGTTTATTTCAATGTTTTTTTTCAATATATTCAATGCATATTCAGAGCTATCGATAGATGTTACCCTGGAAGCTCCACTTGATAGAGCATTCAATGTGAATCCACCTGTATAAGAATAAGCGTCCAGGACTTCATTTCTGTTGATGTAAGATCTGATTTTTAATCGGTTTTCGCGTTGGTCAAGGTAGAAACCTGTTTTATGACCTTGCATCAGGTCTACTTCATACTTGATACCGTTTTCTTCTATAATGATAGTTTTATCCAGAGTACCTGAATGAATAGCGGTTCCGGGGAGTAAGCCTTCTTTTTTAACGACTTCCGCATCAGATCTCTCTATGATTGCCCGGGGATGAAGAAGATCACCGATAATCTCGATAATAGTTTTTTTCCAGTAATTCGCTCCGGCGCTCAATACCTGAAGAACGAGAACATCATCATAGTGGTCAATTATCAAGCCGGGAAAGTTATCCGATTCGCCGTATACTAATCTTATTGCATTTGAATTAATTCTTTTAACATAGTTCTGGCGACTGCTTATACTGACTTGAAGAATGTACCTAATATAATCTTCAGTAATTACTTGTCCATGATCATAATTCCACATTCTAGCCCTGATTTGTGATTCAGGGCTGAAAGCTGCATATCCAACAAATTCTCCATTGTCCGCATAAACATCAACTGTTTCGCCTGATTCCGGATTCCCGTTAATTTCCCTTATCGCTCCTGAAAAAATCCATGGATGTAGCCCTATTGCTTTTTCGAGTCCCGGTTTGAGAATTATATCCGCCACATTGTATTCCTTTTATGAAAGCGCATAATACCACGATTAACTATTATACAGAACAATTGTGTTATTTCTGCCGTTGTGAGCAAATAGATATCATGGGTAATATTGGGAAGTTGAGTACAAACAGATGAGTAATCATGAAAACTTGAAAGTATATGCAGCTGGTATTTTAAGATGTACCGTTTTCGGATCAGCTTTTATTGCAATGAAGATTGCCCTGAAGTCCATCAATCCTATGATGCTGATTTTTCTGAGATACTTTATATGCGTAATACTATTGAATGTATTCGTATCCAGGTTTTATCAAAAACAACAGATTAAGAAAAAGGATTATAAATATCTCATTATCTTGGGATTAATCGAGCCATTTATATTTTACATTCTGGATGCATATGGATTGAAGTACACTACTGCGGTCAGGGCAGCACTTATTCTAGCGATAACGCCCGTAATAGTAGCTGTTCTTGCTGTACCGTTTCTTAAGGAGAAACTGACTTTTATCAAACTGGTATCCGCAATTGGTTCTGTTATCGGTGTATTTATTGTAGTGACTGCATCTGAACCGATAATCCCTGTTTCAGAATACCTTCTGGGGGATGTCTTGCTTATCGGTGCAGCATTATTCCATGCTCTTTTTACTCTTCTATCCAGAAAACTTTCATTCACTTATAATCCACTTACTATTACTCAATTTCAGTCTGTTGTCGGATTAGTCGGTTTTCTGCCACTTGCTGTAGTAGAGACATCGTTTAATGGATTCGTGATACCCGATACTACATCTATTATCTCGGTTCTTTACCTTGGGATTGTGGTTTCAACATTTGGGTTTTTACTGGTGAATTATACAATCTCGCGTCTAAGTGCTGCAAATTCCTCAATTTTCCAGAACCTTACTCCAGGAGTTGCAATGATACTCTCTTTTCTTTTATTAGGAGAGTACATCGGTATTCAGAAAATCGTTGGTTTTATATTGATCTCTTCCTTTGTTTTCTTAATCAGTTGGTATGAAAGGA
>JAFGBY010000156.1 GCA_016932915.1 Acidobacteriota bacterium
GAACGTCAGTTACTGAATTAATCGCCGCTTCTTTAATATCTATTCTTGCCCTGTCCATCATACCAACGGAGAATTGTATTATGAGCTGTAAATTCCAGAAAATAAAGAACAAAGACAATATAATCGGGATAATTACCTTCTTCTTCTCAAGTAACTTTGACAGTATAAATGCCAGGCCGAATGCCAGGATGATAGAGCAGTTGATAAATCTGCGATGCCCGAATGAACCAGATGCATGCCAGGAGAGAACTGCCCCTGAGATATAAACCTGGAAAAGAAAACCTGCCAGGAGCGCAAGGCCGATAAAACGGTTTTTGATAGTAAATATTATTAGTCCTATCAGGGCGAAGAATAATACAGGAGTCCAGAAGAAAAGACCGTGACTGTAATTGAACAGTACACCCCAGGCAAACGGGCTGTTCCAGTACATCTTTCTTGAAACAAGCTCGGATGGGCCAAAGTGGCCGTTTAGTATTTTGTAAGTGATCAGCTGAATTGAAAAGACAGCTATTGCGGATAATCCGCAGATTAGGAAATTAAGAACGAGGCGTGGAAAATTCTTCCATGTTTTTTTCTTATAATATTCCCACAAATGGCCGATTCCTTCAGCAGCCAATATTATCACAAAAAAGAGATTCTGTTCCCGTACCAAACCTGCCAGGCCTAGTAATGCACCCATGATTATCCAACGGGTAAGCTTCATCTCACCGAGGTATTTATGCCAGAACGAAATGAAGAGCGTTACGGTGAACAATGAACATGAATGGGACATCGGCGCCTGGACATACATGTAGTACATAACCGGTGTCGCGAACCATATCAGCAAAACCGATAGGCCTGAAGCTGATGGAGGAAAAAACCTCCTGAGCATGAAATATATCAGTATAAGCCCCAGGAAACCGTAAAACATTGATCCATAAGAGATTATCTTAATGTATGGATTAGAATAGCCGTCGGCTGGGATATCCGCTCCAAACACATTCGCAGTTTTTACATATACATCTGCTAGTATAAACCATGGCGTCCATAGAATGGAGCAACCAACTGGTGCGAAATTGTTTTTCAGTCCGGTTTTTGTTTCCAGCTCGAGGAACGTATGGTAAAAACCTGATTTTTTGTACTCTTCCGGAGCACGAGATACAAATTCAGCATAATCGTTGGTGAAATCAATATCGCCATCCTTATAGAGTGATCTTAAATATACATAATATTCAATTTCATCGGAGGATGTTATCCGTGGAGTTAATAGGGGAAGAGATAGAATAAAAAGCAATACGAGACAGATAAGAATTTTATCTGTCTGTTTAAATCTATATTTCAGCTCAGATAGTTTTAATTTCAAATTTCCCGCCTGCCGCCCAGAGCTTTTGCCATGGTGTTCTCATCAGCGTATTCAAGATCCCCACCTACAGGAATTCCCATGGCAATCCGGGTGAGTTTGACTCCTAAGGGCTTTAAAATATTTACAAGGTAATGAGCTGTCGATTCTCCATCCACCGTTGGATTTGTCGCAAGGATTACCTCTTCGATTTCTCCGTTTTTCAACCGCCCCAATAATTCTTTAATTTTCAGATCAGCAGGCGTAATTCCTTCGATAGGAGAGAGATGCCCATGAAGGATATGATATAAACCATTGTATGAATTAGATTTTTCAATAGGGATTATATCATAAGGGTTTTCGAGTACACATAATACTGAACGGTCCCTTTTTTCGCTTCGACATATACTGCACGGATCGCTGTCGGTAATATTAAAACAGGTGGAACAATAAAAAACCTTCTCCCTCAGTTCAATCAAGGATTTAGCCAGGTCTTCTATATAACGAGGATCTGCTTTTAATAAAAAGGACACAAGCCTCTGGCCGCTTTTCGTCCCTATCCCTGGCAACCGCCTTAGAAGCTTGATAAGGTGTTCAACTGTCGGGGCATGTTCAAACATTTATAAACCTGGGATATTCAGCCCCATTCCGCCCATCATACCTCCAAGTTTTTCCTGCAGAGCTTCATCTGCTTTCCTGGATGCTTCATTTACTGCGGCAATGATTAAATCCTGGAGCATTTCGACGTCATCCGGATTTACTACATCTGGTTCCAATCTCAGTTCAAGCAGTTCCTTGTTTCCGCTTACTACAGCTGTTACCATTCCACCGCCCGATGAGGCTTCGATCTGAAGCGCTGCGGTTTCTTCCTGGATTTTCTGCTGCATCTGTTGAGCCTGTTCCATCATCTTTTTTATATTCATATCTGTTTACTCCTCTTCGGTATATATTTGCCCTTCTTTTTTGTATTCAGTAATTTTTCCGCCAAATTTTTCGGCAAGTTTCTTCACTACCGGATCTTTCATGATCTCTTGCATCTTGTCCTGATCAGGACTCTGTACTTCCTGCTCCATTTTTTCCGCTGCCAAATCCAGATCTTCAGGAATGTATTCCACTACCTCGTAGGCTGCCTCAGCGCCCAGTATTGCTTTACATGCCTTATTTATAATATCACGATTAATGGTGTTTTCGATCAGCATTTTTCTTGTTTGCACTGCCGCCTGGTGAGACAGGTATAAAGTGAATTTATTATCATTTATCTTGATCCTATCTACACCAAGTATATATATGTGAAGCGCTTTTGATTCTTTTAAGATCATATTCAGTATTTGCTTCACCTGGATATTTTCATCTGTTTTGCCTGTTTTTCCATTATATGTTGCAGATTCAGCTTTGCTCATCACAGAATATGGAGTCAAGCCGGTTATCCTTGGAGTATGGCCGCTGTCCATTGTGGATACACCGGATTGATTGTATCCTCCGCTGGCACGATGGATTTGCGGGTTGGATAAACTACCTGAACCGGATTCAAGTAAATTTGCTAAATCATTTATATTAACCAGGTTATCCGTTATAGCCGTTTTAATCAGGTTGGTTTCCAATACAAAACGTGGAAACTGGCTGTATTTCATCTGATATTCTGCATTGCTTAATATATCAAAAATCAGTAAAAGCTGTTCAATAGAGAATTTTTCCAGCATGGCTCCCAGGCTTTCAACATTCTCTGAAAAAAGTTTTACCTGTTCACTTAACTTGTTGAAATCTACTTTCAACAGGATGAGGTTTCTTATCCTCTCAATCAGCTTCCTTATCAACTGTAGAAGGTCATAACCGCTTTCGTAAGCTTCCGAAATAAGAGTAATAACATCTGCGGAATTATTTGCAGCGATGGCGAGTGTGATCCGGTCGATAATCTCTGTGCTGATCGATCCCAGGATGGTCTCAACATCCTGATCCAGTATTTTGTTGCCGCTGAATCCGATTACCTGGTCAAGCAGGCTTTGGGCATCCCTAATGCTGCCCTGTGCTTCGCGTGTTACCATATATATAGCGTTTTCACTAATCTCGATTTTTTCTGCTTCACATATTTTTTTCAGGTTATTGGCAATATCTTCCTGGGAGATATTCGAGAAATGAAAATGCTGAGTTCTGCTTAAGATTGTTTGTGGTATTTTGTGATACTCAGTTGTCGCCATCATGAAGATGACGTGCGCGGGTGGTTCCTCGAGTGTTTTCAGAAGCGCGTTAAAAGCATGGTTACTGAGCATGTGAACTTCATCGATGATATATATTTTATAGCGGTCCCTGGCAGGGGCATATAATATATTTTCGATAATCTGCTGTGTCTCTTCTACCCGCCTGTTGCTGGCTCCATCTATCTCGAAAACATCAATAGAACTGCCGGAGAGAATATCACGGCAGGAATCGCATTGATTGCAGGGAGTTGGTGTCGGTCCTTCTACGCAGTTTAGAGCGCGCGCAAGTATTCGTGCCATCGAGGTTTTACCCACGCCCCTGGTTCCGCTGAAAAGATAAGCATGGCCATATTTTTTTTCTCTTAGAGTATTTGTAAGGGATTGAACAATTGATCTCTGGCCGACGATATCGTTGAACTCTATCGGCCTGTATTTTCGTGCGATTACTAAATAGGACATATATAGAAACCTCAGTTGCTGATCTTACCTTACAGGCTCTTTAAATTCAATTGCTTAATAATAGGATTGTTTCTAAAAGAAAATCGTATTTGATGTTAGAATATAGCAATCAGGAGGTGAATAATGCTTTTAGGTGCACATATGTCAATCGCCGGTGGAGTGGACAGAGCATTCGATCACGGTGAAAGAGTGGGATGCGATACGATACAGATATTTACAAAAAGTTCAAACCAGTGGAATGCTAAACCGCTAAGCGATGAAGAAATAAACCAGTTTAAACTAAAACAAGAAAAAACAGGGATCGCACCGGTTGTTGCTCATGATTCATACCTGATAAATTTATGCTCCCCTGATGAAGAGAATCAGAAAAAATCAATTAATGCTTTTCAAATCGAGATGGAAAGATGCCGGATCCTGGGAATTCCATATCTTGTCATGCATCCGGGTTCCCATCTTGGGCAGGGAGAAGAATGGGGATTGGAAACCATTGCCTCAAATCTTAATGATCTGATAAAAAAAGATTCAGCTCCGGGTGGTGTGATGATACTACTGGAAAGCACAGCAGGGCAGGGTACGAACCTGGGATACAAATTTGAACACCTCAAGACAATAATGGACTTAATTGAAACAAAAGACCGGATTGGTGTATGTGTTGATACAGCTCATATACTCGCAGCCGGGTATGATATCCGCACTTCGGAAGGATTTGAAAATGTTTTATCCGAATTTGATTCGGTTATCGGGCTTGATAATTTAAAAGCAATTCATCTTAATGATTCCAAGAAGGAATATGAAAGCCGGGTTGACAGGCACGAGCAGATCGGTAAGGGTTTTGTCGGGCTCGAGGCATTCCGCTATCTAATGAACCGGAAAGACTTCAGCAGGATACCAATGTTGCTTGAAACCCCTAAAGATAAAGATAATACTGAGGATATTGAGAACCTCAAGTTACTACGCAGTTTGATTCACTAAAGTATCAAGAAATAGGCCCTATTCAATCTTAAAATGAGTACTTTCTTCGGTTGATGATCTTTTATCTCATTATCTATTCTCCGATTTATCTATAATGCTGTTATTGTATTCGTATTATCCTTAAATATTCGGATATTATCCATAATTTATTCAAATTATTGAATATTATTTATATTTTTGAACCCATAATCACAGCATGTTTTATCCCTCCTCCATAATCTCTTTATTATCAGTCCTTTACGATTACTGAAGTTTGGCATATTCATTGCTTTGCATTAACTAGCGAATATTATTCTGGAAGGAGGTGGTAGAGCAAACCGTATTCGCTTTTATGACGTGCATCTTGTTAATGTTTCACAAAGAAAGGTGATTAAGTATGAAAAAATTTTTCATTTCCCTCATGATGATGGCTATGGTAGCGTCAATGATCCTGGCCGTCACTCAGGTAGGTAGCTTAATCGTTACAATTAAAAGTAAAGAAGGGCAGCTTCTGCCTGGCGCTTCAGTAATGATTAAATCTGCCGCAATGATAGGTACTCGTGCACAGGCAACAGGTGCAAACGGAAAAACCACTTTCCGCAACCTGCCTCCTGGTGAATATGTTGTTAACGTGAATATGGACAAATTCCAGCCGGTAGAACGTACTGGTGTATTTGTATCTATTCAGAAAACAACCAAAATCGACGTTGAACTCGAACTCGGCGCAGCTGATGAAGTAATCACAGTCGTAGCGACTTCTCCGATTATTGACACCAGCTCATCCACCGTTGTTCAGGACTTCGATTTTGAGAACAGCATCAACCATATGCCGACAGGC
>JAFGBY010000157.1 GCA_016932915.1 Acidobacteriota bacterium
ACTAATTATAATAAAGACGAGTTTATTAAGATTTTTCTTGCAAATCCAGGAGTGGAAACATACAGGAAAAATCCCTGCTTTAGAGATAATAAAGTATCCTTTAGTGTCAATAATGACCTTGAGGGCGAACTTCGCTTGGGAAAAATAAATAGGTTCGAATCAGTAAAATTCTCTCCGGATAAATGGAACTATGCTAATTATTTTAGGCGGTTTGAGCTCACTTTGTTCAAGGAAGCGGGAATGCCGGAATATTCCATAAAGGAAGGTTCTGAGACCGACCTCTCTCTCGAGATTTATAGAATTGCTAGAGGCTTGATCAAATATAAGACCGTCTGGAAAATCGATAAAAGATACCTGGTTCTATTGATGGACGGTAAGGATTATGAGATTACAATCTCTCTCTACTGGAGTGAGAATCTGGAGTGATTCATTCCGTTCGCTGTACACAGCGGAATCCTATATTTTTAAAACCTATATGGGGATCATATATCCTGATCAATGTCCGATGAGTCAAGCGTGCTTTTTCAGGTTCCGAGGGATAAACATATGATCCACCTCTAACGATAAAATGATTTGCTGAATCTTCATTGCGGACTTTAATTATCTGTGTTGATTTGGTCCATTCCTGTGCATTACCCGTAAGATCAAAGATACCGTAGGCATTTTTATCTTTGGGGAAAAATCCGACTTCCACGAGATAGTTAGTAGCGAAATTCGCTAGGTTCTTATCCATATGGTTTCCCCAGGGATAATAGAAGAGTTTTGTTGTGCGCGCAGCCCTTTCCCATTGTTCTTCCGTCGGTAGTTCTTTACCGTAAAAAATACAGTAATCAGCAGCATCCTGTTGGCTTATACCAGTTACAGGATATTTTTCTTCGCCTTGATGATATTTACCTGTGGGCCAGAACTCTTTAGAAGGAGGTGGTTTCCCTGATTCTATAATATATCGTCCGTATTTTTCATTTGTCACTTCATGAATGTCTATATAAAAATCATCCAGGTGAACCTTACGCGGAAAATTATTATCCTCCGGGTATTGTTTCGTACCGATCTGGAAATCTCCACCCTCGATCAACACCATATCAGGGTGTTCGGGTGATGTCAGGTCTCGTCCACCGTTTTTATCGAGAGAAGTTACTTTTTTATCCCCGCTTGTTATAAATAGGATAATAAAAAACAGAAAGAGCATGATAAACACTACTACGATGATTACCGCAGGTTGTATCTTTTCTTTGATAACAGGGGCAATATCGGCAATAGTTCTAGCTCCACTGAGAGTCTTTTTAATTCCAGCTGTTAAAGGCCTGGTTTCCATTCTACTTATCTCTTTGAGAACTTCCGAAGCCGAGGAAGGCCTTTCAAACCTGTTTTTTCTGATGCATTTCAGGATAAGCTCGGCAATATCTGTAGGTAGCGCAGAGTTGATATCCCTAGGATTAGGTGGTTGTTCCTGGACATGTTTAACCGCCAGTGATACGGATGAATCTGCTTTAAATGGTGTTTGTCCTGTGAACATATGAAACATTACAATACCAAGTGAATAGATATCGCTTAGATGGTCGATTTTACCTCCCTGGGCCTGTTCCGGGGAGATATAGTGTGGAGTGCCGATCATCTCACCGCTTTGCGTAATATCCCGCATTCCCAATGCTTTTGCGATTCCGAAATCAGCAATGTATGCTTTGCCGTTGGTCGCGACCATGATATTACTCGGCTTTAAATCTCGGTGAACAATGCCGTTTTTATGTATGACCTCAAGTGCATGAAGTATATCCCTTAGAATACCAGTCGCTTTTTCCGGATTCAGTGCTCCTTCACGTTTCAGTATTGTTTTCAGGTCTTCCCCTTCAATATATTGCATACTTATGAATTTTTTACCGTCTGCTTCGACAAGGTCGTATATCCGGCAAATATTTTCATGAGTTATCTTTCTGGCAATTTTTATTTCCTGCATAAAACGATTGATCATCGTCTCGTCAGCGTTTTTGGACTCAAGCATCTTTAAAGCAACTGTATCATCAAGTTGCATGTCATAAGCTTTATATACTCTGCCCATTCCACCTTTGCCGAGGAGGGAAATTATTTTGTACCGGTTGTTTAGGATTTTTCCAGGATTGATTGTCTCGTTGCCTGCAGTTTTATTACTGGCTCCATGGGTAAATTCCATACCACAATAGGCACATTTCCGGTCTTCTGGGCCGACTTTTTTCCCGCAGGATGGACAATACTTCATCACTACCACACTTTTCTCTTTATTATATTTAGACAAAGCCAATAATCAACCGGTGATTCCTAAAAAAGGTGCAGCCTTGCTCATATTGACTATTTGTATTAATCTTAAATGGATAACTGACAGGAGGATATAATGAAAGCGAGACAATCAATAAAACAGGTTTTAAACGATTTTAATGTTATTTTTTTAATAACACTTTTTTCCATCGGTATTTTTTTAGTACCGTCTGCTGTCGCGCAGAAAAATGAAGCTGAGAATGTGTTAGAAAATTCTATTAAATATCTTGATGGCAACGATTATACAAAAGCGATTGAAAATACAAAATTAATTCCTTCCCTGAACAGTTATAAAGATGATCAAAGGAAAAAATTATATGAATCCTTTTACAAATGCTTCGTAGCCCTTTCGAAAAAACAGGATATAAAGGGAACGAGTGCTATCGTAACAGAATGGACCAGGTTATTCCCGAATGAAAAGCTCAATACACTTTACCTTGCGACAATTCAATATGAATCTGGCAAAACTGAGGAAGCAATTACTAACTTTATAAAAGGCTACGGGCTAGAAGAGAAATACCGGATAGTTGATGGAGAATTGCTCCAGGCGTTCTATTACAACACAGCTTCTTTATATCACGACTTTGGAATGTGGGATAAGAGCCTGGAATATGCTGAAAAAATAAACAAGGTTAAACCTGGAAATCCGGCAGTTGATTTCCTCAAATGCCGTGTCTTGTATAACCTAAGCGATTACGAAAAAGGTAAGAAGGCATGTGAGGAGGCATTAAAGAAAAATGAAAAAATGGCGACTGTTGTAGATTATCTGACATATGCAGGGTATTTCAGAATTTTCAAGGATTATGAGGGGAGCTTGAAAATTGTTCTTGAAGCATTCCGCCATTTTCCCACGACCGATGGTGTAGCCGCAACAGCTGCTGCAGATTTGTTCAGATTAGATAAATATTACTGGGCTCTACTGCTTTCTTTCAGGGAAGATATGAATTGCAGTACTATCATTGCTAAGGCAAAAAGAACGGATGAGATAAGAAAAGCTGTACAGGATATTGTTCCAGCTAAAGACACCGAACAAGCAGAGAAAGCAATAAAAGTCCTGGATATGCTGACTCTCCTGAATAATAAGAAATACAAAGAAGCAATAGAGGAAATTGACAGCCTTAACGAGAATCAACTTCTTTATAGGGGTATCCTGGAGATTTTCCGAGGCGAAGCACTTGAAGAAATAAATGAGCTTAAAAAAGCTGAAAATGTCTACCTTACATTAAAGGAAAAAGACCCGACCTTGATTATGACTTATTGTAAACTTTTTGAACTTTATTATAAGAAACTAAACAATAAAGAAAAAGCGATGACCTACTTCAAGATGGCAAAAGCTATGAAACCGGATCACTGGAAGGTCGCGCAGATTGAAGCATGGTTGGAAACGCAAAAGAAGGAAGGTAAATAATAGCTTTGCATAAAAACAAGATAGCCCTGATTTCTGACTTTGACGGTACACTGACTACAGCAGACAGCCTGGAGTTACTGCTGGATGAGTTTGTGGATGAAGATTGGACTGAATATGAAAGAATGTATGAAAAGGGCGAGATAACAGGTTCTGAAGCACTGGAGAGGGAAATAGCGCTGTTGAATATTTCTATCAAGGAAACAATAGAATTTCTCCAGGATAAAATTGCTCTTGTGAACGATTTTGAAGAATTATATAAGTATTGTACCGATAATGAAATCCCATTCCGGGTAGTCTCCTGCAATTTTGAGCAGATAATACGCCCTCTTCTCAGCCGGAATGGCTACAGAGAAATCCCGCTCCTCTCAAATCGACTTGTGGAAAAGGATGGAAAACTTTACATATCTCCCGGTGAACCAGCGCATCCGGAATGCAGGGATTGTCATCATTGCAAGATGCTGACTGTTAAGAAACTTAGAAGAGAAGGGTATTTCACGGTTTATCTTGGTGATGGCCATACCGACAGGTGCGCAGCTTGGGAAGCTGATGTAGTATTCGCGAAATCAAGGCTTCAACGCGCATTTGAAAAAGATGGTTTAAAATTCTACGAACTGGAATCAATTGGTAGTGTGATTTCTTTTTTACATAATACTGTAGATGGTGGTTTGGAAATTGCATCATTCTACAAAGAAGATGATAGAGATGAAAAGCAAAATCCCTTTATTAAGCGAGGGATGAAAAAATAGTGAGGTTTAAATGTTCAAACGAATTCTGATATTGATTCTGATTACTACAATTTCTATTGCTGCCGTTTCGCAGGAAGAAAGTACCGAAACAGATAAAAATGCAATACATGAAGATTTCCTTACCGCTGTTACTATGGGGGAACTCGATCTTGCTTTCGATCTCCTCTCTAAGGGAGCTGATATAAATTACCTGGATCGCGAAGGCTGGGGCGCACTTCATTGGGCTGTACGTGCTGAGAGGCCGGAATCGGTAAAATTCCTGCTAGAGCATAATCCACAAGTGGATTTAAAAACAATCGAAGAGAATTACACTGCATTACATCTTGTTTGTAAAACCAAGTACAGGATGAAGAAAAATCGGCTTCAAATTGCGGAGATGCTGCTCAATGCCGGGGCGGATCCTGACGTAAAAGATGAATCCAGTACAACGCCACTTCATATGGCAGTAACATATGGTTTTAAAGAACTCGTTGTAATGTTGATTCAACGCGGGGCCCAGATAAACGCGGAAACCGGTTATCATAACCTTACACCATTGCACGAAGCGGCTTCAGCGGGGAACCTGGAACTTGTAAAAATGCTGATTTCCATGAGCGCTGATGTAAACGCGGACGGCAGGAGTGGGTGGACACCACTACATGCTGCTAAAGATGCGGAGGTTGCGAAAGTCCTGGTCGAAGCGGGGGCTAAAGTAAATGCCGTTAGCAGCAAGGGGCTGACTCCTCTTTCGGAGGCTATTGCGAAAGGTGACCGTCAACTCTCTGAATATCTTATAAGTGTCGGTGCTGATGTAACCCATAAATTAACTAAAACCAACAGGACTCTGCTTCACTATGCCGGGAATCCTGATGTTGCTGACTTACTGATAAATTCCGGTATTGACCCGTTCCAGAAAGATACATGGGGATATACTGTTTTACATACAGCTGTTATGTGGGGGAAAAAGCAACTTGTAGAATATTTCATTTCTCTCGGCCTTGATATAAACGCCAAGATAACCTGGTTTATAAGGAATGATGATTACCCTATTGGCTCTACTCCGCTTGATATGGCGCAGGATGCAGATCCGAATGGGGATATAGTCAAATTACTGGAATCCCTTCATGCCAAGACGGGGAGATATCTCCCCGGTAATGTGTATTATGAAGATCTCGGAAACACCGAGATTGAATTGTTCAGAGCTGTACGTAACGGGCAATTAACACAGATTAAAAACCGGTTGAATGCTGGAGCTAACATTAATGTGATAGATAATGCCGGCTGGACTCCATTACACTGGGCTGCATATTTCGGCAGGGAATGGACAGTTGATTACCTGGTGAAACGTGGTGCTGTTGTCAACATGGTCAGTGATAAACGAATAAGCAGGAAGTACCCGGAAGGCCAGACACCGCTTGATGTCGCGGAAGCCGCAGGGAAAACAGAAGTCGTTAAAATATTGAAAAACCTTGGTGGAATCAGCGGAAAAAACATGCCTGATAAAAAAGAGGTAGGAAAAACGCTCGATTTGCTGAAGAAATCTATTTCGGGTGAACCTGAAGAATAGATTCAATTGTAATCAAAATAATACCGGCTCGAGATTAGAATCCAGAGCCGGTATTTTTATATAAAGCTTTTCGCTTATTCTTCTATTTTTTGAAGAACTTGATCGCTTCATTGGCATACTTCAGCATGGGTTTTGCTGAAATAGGTTCGCCAACTGCGTTTCTCATCCACTGGTTAGGTGTAACCAGACCGACTTTACACATTCTCTGCATTTCGTCAGCGATGTTTTTCCCTTCCATGTAGTTCTGAATCTGCGCAAGGATGACGTAACCCATCGGATAATCCGGGAGGTATAGGTAGTAGCAGATCATATGTGAGTAAATCGCCAGAATTGAGTCATCTTTCGCATGGAAAACATCTGCGTAATATTTATTCCAGATATCCTTTGCAATTTCAATTGTAGCGGCTTTAAGTTCAGCTGGAGTTGCTTCCGGATGATCATACATCCACCTCCATACTCTCATATCGACAAGGCTTACGCCCATGATTTCGTATGCGTTCCAGAGAGTTGCGAGGTTTTTAATATGAATGTCTTTATCGGTTTTTTCGCTTGCTACACCAAGGAATTTCAATCCTTGATCCTGGAAAAGATATGCAAACGCTTCCGTGAAGGATGTATTAGGAACACCCTGAAGGGCGTAATAATCAACAGTGTGCAATGTGAGTGTTTGCTCCACAGCATGTCCAAGTTCATGCATAGCTGTGTCAAAACCTTTATAGTCTATGCTGTCTTTAGGAACATGAGTTCTTAAGAGATTCTGTGCACTCTTGATAGCTGCACCTGAGCAATGTCCCGCGCCTCTTGCCGCTTCAGGTTTAACATGCTCTGCAATAAACTTTGCTTTCTCAGGTGTAAAACCGACCTGTATAAGTATATCGGGTATCGCTTTTTCGAAACCTTCAAGGTTTCCGAATTTCTCTTTTACTATCTTGTCCAGTTTTTCTTCAGGTATATCACCACCGGGTGTGAAACCTGCCCACCAGAGATCCCAGGGAACCAATTCTCTACCTAGCTGTTTTTCGATGTATTTTGCAGTTTCCCTTACTTCTTTCGAGGAGATAACATCGATGAAGAGTTTTTCAACGACATCTTCGGGGATCTCGCGCGCTGCTTCAAACATTCTTTTTATATGTGTATTAAGCTCAGGATTGTATTTGTCAAACCAGGTAACAGATTCCCAGGTTTTTTGCAGTACAGCATAACGTGTATCCGGTTCCCGTGTAAGTTCGATTTCCTTTTTATCTTTGTCATACAGCTTGTTGGAAATCGGGTTGTAGTAGTAATCACCTTTATTAATAATTACTTCAGGGACTTCCTGGTTGATGATGCGGTGCATCAGTGCAAACAGCATTTTCTGTTTGAAGAAGCCTTCTTTGTCTTTATAACGAGCGGTTATTTCATCTCTTACTCCCCAATGGCTGATCTGAACCATATCTTCAGGGAAATATGTCTTCATATTATCATCGACGAGTTTACCGAGGTAGAACTTGTAATCATAGATATAAGCCTGGGCTTCTGTAGAAACCTGCTGCCACTTTAGATTAACTTCTGCAGGGACTCTTGATAAGAACCCATCACCCATTCTCGCCATTGCCCAATCTTTACTGTTCCATTTTTGTTCATTTTTAGTTTTTTCAGAGAGTGGATAGTAGGGGAAATTCAAGCGCAGGAAAAATGCAATCTTGTTGTTGAAAAAATCATCTGATATGTGAGCTGCTGGGCTCCAGGAAGCAAAAACCGTATCGATAGGAAGGAGTTCACCCCAATCGAGGTCTATTGGTTTGCTGAGTTCCTGGGTAATGATAGTCATATAGCCATTGATAATTTCATTGTCTCTCTCAAGGCGGGCGAATATTGCGTCAAATTCTTCACCCAGGGGGACAAAGCTTGCTCCACAAAATTGGATGAAATCATCAACGGTTCCATCTTCTTTAATCCACAACGAAGCTGCCTGTTCGACACCTTTTTCAATACGGAATTTTTCTTTTTCGCCGTATTTTTCTAAAAGCGAGCTCTTTACTTTTGCGATTGTTTCTTTGGAGATCATCTGTTTCCCTTCTTCAGCAATCATTAAAGTGGAGAGAAGAAACAGACCGATCATCACAAAAAGAAAAAGTTTTTTCATTTTTTCCTCCTGATATATCAGACTTTCTCATGTTTTTTATATGGATTTGCTATCCTTAGATACTATAAGACGCATTCAAAAATAATAAGTTTACGGTTTAAATGGATTATTTAAATATATCAACCAAATACCTTATCGAATGTTTTCTCTGCTTTGCTTACAAGTTCTTCGATAATAGCTTTTACCGGTTTAACCTGATTTACGAGCCCAACAGATTGTCCTGCCATGAGCGATCCAAAATTTATATCGCCGTCAACAACAGCTTTTCGCAGGGCGCCGACCCAGTATTTTTCAACCTCGTATTGCGCGTCCACACGATTGATGTCTCCTGCTTTCATCTTCTTTAGTAGTTCGAGTTGTAGCTGGCCGAATTCTTTAGTCCCCTTATTGGAAATTGCTCTTACTGCAACCACAGGCAGGGAAGAATCATACTGTGGAGTGGCGAATGCCTCTCTAGCTCTCGCTTTTGCGAATCTTTTCTTGAAAGCTGCGTGCGCTGGGCTTTCTTCCGACATCGCGAAAATTGTGCCTAGTTGAACACCTGCAGCGCCCATCAGCAGAAGATGAGCGATCATTCTTCCTGTGGCGATTCCACCGGCTACGAACACAGGAACCTGATCAAACTTGAATAGTACCTGTTGGATCAAGACAATTGTTGAAACATGTCCTATATGCCCTCCGGCTTCGCTGCCTTCAAGTATCAATGCATCAGTACCGGCACCGATCATACGTTCAGCAATTGATTCCGTTGAAGCAAAAGTCATGACGTTCGCGCCGGAGTCCTTTGCTTTTTTTACTTCGCTCGCTCGCGGGAAACTCCCGGCAAAAACTATAGTTGGCACCTCCATCTGTGAAATCATATCCAGATGGCTTCTATAATTAGGTGCAATTGTTATCAAGTTTACAGCGAATTTTACTCCGGCATCCTTTAGTGTTTTTACTTCCTGTTCAAGAAGTTCAACAGGCATATTGCCCGCTGCGAGTACGCCGAATCCACCAGCTTCACTGATTGCTTTCACCAGCCCTGAATCGCTGATCCAGGTCATTGCGCCGCTGAT
>JAFGBY010000158.1 GCA_016932915.1 Acidobacteriota bacterium
AAAGTCTGTGACTGAAAAGGTTTTTGAATAATGCCATCTGCGCGTACTTCATCCGCTCTTTCCTGGTTAAAAGGCTCAAAAGTACCTTTTAAAAGTAGAACCGGGATAGATGAGAATTTCGGATTATTTTTAACATATGCACAAACTTCATATCCGTCTTTTTCTGGCATATTCACATCGGCGATAATCACATCGGGCATCACTGCTTCGATTTTTTCGATGGCAAGGGTTCCGTTAGCTACGGAAATTACCTCGAAATCCTCGTCCGCAAAGGTCAGTTCTACCACCCTGTGAATTGTCAGACTGTCATCAGCCAGCAGTAATTTCTTTGGCATATTGTTCCTCTTAGCATATAAGTTCTTTATTAAGTATAGTATACATACTTATTGAATGTCAAGCGGTCTGAAAAATTAATAATCCGGTATTTGAATTAAAAAATACCCTGCTATAATCGAATTAAAAGGAAAAATGATGAAAAAAAAGGCAAATTGGATAGCAATTTTAGACTTTGGCTCACAATATACACAGCTAATAGCCAGAAGAATCAGAGAATTATCGGTATATTCAGAGATTTTTCCATATAATTACTCCATTGAAAAAATACTTAAACATGAACCTGCAGGGATAATTCTATCAGGTGGGCCGGATTCAGTATATGCCGACGGAGCTCCACGGCCGGATAATGCTATATTTGATACAGGAATACCCATGTTGGGTATATGTTACGGGATGCAGCTAATAGCCGAGATGACCGGTGGTAAAACATCCGGCAGTAACCGCAGAGAATATGGTTATTCGAAATTGGAAATCGATTCAAAATCAAAACTTCTAAAAGGATTGGGGAAAAAAGAAGACGTTTGGATGAGCCATGGAGATAAAGTTACAGAGATGCCGCCCGATTTTGCCAAAACAGGATATACGGATAATATCGAAATTGGGGCTATGGAGAATCACGAGAAAAAGATGTATGGCATCCAGTTTCACCCAGAAGTCCACCATACTCCACGCGGTATGGATATTTTTAAAAATTTCATCTTCGATATCTGTGGCCTCAAACCAAACTGGACTATGAGTTCCTTTGTGGCAGACTCAGTTAACCAACTGAAAACAAAGCATAAAACGGGCAATATAATTCTGGGCCTGAGCGGTGGCGTCGATTCATCCGTTGCTGCTGTCCTGCTTAATAAAGCTTTTGGAGACAGGTTATATTCCATTTTTATAAATAACGGCTTGCTCAGGAAAAATGAAGAAACAGAGGTCGTTGAGGTTTTCAAGGATAAAATTGGGTTAAATCTCATCTATGCCGATTACAGCGACCTGTTCCTTAAAAAATTAGAAGGTGTGACTGATCCCGAAAAGAAACGTAAGATAATCGGCGAGACATTTATCCGCTGCTTCGAAAAGGAAGCGAAAAAGATCGGAGACGTAAAATACTTAGCGCAGGGAACGCTGTATCCGGATGTTATCGAATCGGTTTCGGTTAAAGGCCCTGCTGATGTTATTAAATCCCATCATAACGTAGGTGGTCTGCCGGATAAAATGGATTTGGAGCTTATCGAACCCTTAAGGGAACTATTCAAGGACGAGGTACGCGCTGTGGGGAGAGAACTCGGAATACCTGATATCATCCTCGGCCGCCACCCATTCCCCGGCCCCGGGCTTGCTGTAAGGGTATTAGGAGATATAACAAAAGAGCGGGCTGACCTTTTACGCGAAGCGGATGCTATATTTATTCAAGAGCTCAAAGATTCGGATTGGTACAATAAAATCTGGCAGGCGTTTGTTGTCCTTCTCCCGGTACAGTCGGTCGGCGTTATGGGAGATGAAAGGACATACGAAAATGTTGCCGCAATCCGCGCGGTCCATTCAGTCGACGGCATGACTGCGGATTGGGTAAAAATCCCATATGATCTGCTAGCGAAAGTTTCCAGCAGAATTGTAAACGAGATTAAAGGAATAAACCGAGTAGTATATGATATTACATCTAAACCCCCGGGAACCATTGAGTGGGAATGATGCCGGAGATAATAATTTTTGCTTTAAAATCTAATATTTACTGAAACGGGTATCATGCTTAGCCAGGACAAATTCGTACACCTTCATCTTCACAGCCAATACAGCCTTCTTGATGGAGCGATCAGGATAAAAGACCTGATAAATACCCTACCCAAAAAACGGATGCACTCCGTCGCTGTTACGGATCACGGTTCGATGTTCGGAGTGATACAGTTCTATCAATATGCGATCCAAAACAATATAAAACCGATAATCGGAAGTGAGTTTTATGTTACATCGAACACGATTGATAAAAATGCTGACACTAATATTAATGAAGAGCGGTATCATATTGTCCTGCTCGCAGAAAATTCACAGGGTTATAAAAACCTGATAAAATTATCTTCAATCGCATTTATTGACGGTTTCTATTATAAACCAAGGATTGATAAAGAGCTTCTACGTAAATACTCGAAAGGGATTATCGCACTCACTGCCTGCCTTAAAGGGGAGATCAACAGGCATATCACAAAAGGTGACCTCGAAAGCGCTGAGAACGCCGCTAACGAATACAGAGATATTTTCGGTGAAAAAAACTTTTTCATTGAACTACAGAGACATGGAATACCTGAGCAGGATACAAACAACAAACACCTGATCGATATCGCGCGAAAGCTCAATATCCCCCTGGTCGCAACAAACGATTGTCATTACCTGGATAAAGATGATGCCGAAGCGCATGATGCCCTGCTCTGCATCCAGATGGGGACAGTCCTTACAGATGAAACCCGCATGAAGATGCATACGCAGGAATTTTACGTAAAGACTCCGGAAGAAATGATGGAACTCTTCTCGGATGTTCCCGATGCCTGCAGTAACACTGTTGAGATCGCTAAAAGATGCAACGTCCTTATCGAAACAGGTAAATTGAATTTCCCTAACTATGAACCACCGGAAGGTGAAACTCTCGATAGTTATTTTGAAAAAATAGTAAAGGAAGGCCTGGAGTACCGGATGCCTCAGATACAGAGGAACAATCCCGGCCTCAGCGATGAAAAAATCCGTGAGAAATACGGTAAAAGGCTTGAAGAGGAAACCGATGTTATAAAGAAAACCGGTTTCTCCGCTTATTTTCTGATTGTTTGGGATTTCATCAGGTATTCAAGAGAAGTAGATATCCCGGTAGGGCCCGGCAGGGGTTCCGGCGCAGGGAGCCTCGTCGCTTATGCAATGCGTATTACAGATATCGACCCGCTACACTACGGCCTGCTGTTCCAGCGGTTTTTGAATCCGGAGCGCGTATCACCTCCCGATTTCGATATAGATTTCTGCTGGCGTGAACGTCCGAAAGTTATTGATTACGTTAGAGAAAAATACGGCAGGGAATCTGTCGCGCAGATCATCACATTCGGAACGCTCGGTGCAAAAGCAGCGATAAAAGATGTCGCCAGGGTAATGTCATTCTCTTTTGATGAATCGAACAAGATTTCCAAGATGGTTCCCGATGAATTAAATATTTCTATCGAGCAGGCGCTGGAAAAATCTCCTGATCTCAAGGCACTATATAAAAAAGATATCCGTGTACGGAAGTTGATCGACATTGCATCAAAACTCGAAGGTCTGATCCGGCACGCTTCGACTCATGCAGCGGGAGTCGTTATCTCCCCTGGCCCCATAACCCAGTTCGTGCCATTGTACAAAGGAGCGAACGAGGAAGTCACGACGCAGTTTGCAATGAGCGATATCGAAACAATTGGCCTATTGAAGATGGACTTTCTGGGGCTCAGAACTCTCACGGTTATCAGCGATGCTGTAAAGTTGATTCATAACGATACCGGGAACGATTTTATAATAGATGACATACCTCTGGATGATGAAGAGACATTCAAACTTTTCCAGCGGGGAGATACAACAGGAGTGTTCCAGTTTGAAAGCTCGGGGATGAGAGATATCCTCAAAAAAGTTAAACCGACTGTCTTAAATGACCTGATCGCCTTGAACGCCCTCTACAGGCCCGGCCCACTCGGCAGCGGGATGATCGATGATTATATCAACAGGAAACACGGCAAGGTGAAAATCACCTACCTTCACCCGATGATGGAGGAATACCTCAAGGAGACCTACGGCGTAATAGTTTACCAGGAGCAGGTAATGCAGATCGCCTCGGCAATGGGTGGCTTTACTCTTGGTGAATCTGATCTGCTCCGCAGGGCAATGGGTAAGAAAAAAGTTGACGTTATGGAAGCCCAGGAGAAAAAATTCACAGAGGGCGCAAAGGATAAAGAGGTCAAACCTGCGGTCGCACAAAAGGTTTTCGAATTGATGTCGCACTTTGCCGGGTACGGCTTCAATAAATCCCATTCGACTGCATATGCCCTGCTTGCCTACCAGACAGCATATCTCAAAACCCACTACCCTGTTTATTTCATGGCTGCGCTGCTTTCCTCAGAAAAAGAAAACACAGATAAAGTTGCCAAGAATATAAAGGAATGCCGTGATATGGGTGTCGAAGTTACCCGTCCGGATATCAACGACTCTTTTAATGATTTCACGGTTAAAGAAGGAAAAATCCTTTTTGGATTGAGCGCTATAAAAGGAGTTGGCAGTAAAGCGGTTGAAGAGATTATAGAAGCAAGGAAAAAAGACGGTAATTTCATAAGCCTGATCGATTTCTGCAGCCGGGTCAACATGAGGACTGTAAATAAACGCGTTATTGAACAGCTCATTAAATCTGGAGCGATGGATATTTTCCGTGATCCCAGGGCGAAGCTGTTTTTCGCACTTGAGCAGGCAATTACTATCGGGCAGAAAAAGCAGGAAGACGAGGCGACCGGCCAGATCAATATGTTTGACGAAGAACAGGACGATGCCGCTCTGCTAAACAGCCTTCTTCCACCGGATTATAAAGTATGGAATGAAAAGGAAGTACTGGATTACGAGAAAGAATCACTCGGTTTCTATATCACCGGGCATCCCTTGAGTCCGTTCGAGAAAGACCTTTCGATACTCTGCACAACAAACCTGATGGACCTCGGTAATAAATCCACAGGTGATGAGGTACGTGTAGGCGGCCTGTTGACCTCCATCAGCCGAAGATTCGATAAGAAAAACAGGGAAATGGCGACCGCTATCCTGGAAGATTTGTATTCGAGCGCATCACTGATACTCTTCTCATCAGTGTACGAAGAAGTGAAAGATAAACTCCAATACGAACACCCGATACTGGTAAAGGGAAAACTCGACCTCGAGGGAAACGAACCGAAGGTGCTCGTTCAGGATATCAATTTCCTGAGTAAAGTTAAAATGTCCGAAACCTCAACAGTTCTAATAAAACTCAGCCTGCCTGGTATGGATGAGGATATAATTAACAAGCTCGATAAAATCTTTGAAAAACATCAGGGTAAAGCCAAAGTTATCCTGCAGCTCGTGCGCCCGCAGGATATGAATGCGAAGATGGAATTGAACCATTTTATCAGCGTCAAACCTAACGAGGCATTCATCGGCGAGGTGGAAGAACTCCTCGGTGAAGGCGCTGTCGAACTTCTGTATTAACCTTTAGGAGATAAATGCGATGTTAAAGAAATTTATCCCTTTTATCTGTATCCTTCTTCTCTTTGCTTCGTTCATTTTCACCCAGGACGCGTTACAACCAAAAGCGCTGCTTAATAACGGAGACGTCGAAAAATTTATCAAAACTTTTCCGGCAATGCTCGATGAACTCGAGCCGATGGGATTGATTTTCAATCCACAGGATGGGACTTTCTCAATCCCGGAAGACAGCCGGAAACTCAGCGGGTACAAAGCTGTGCTGGTTAGGTTCGGATGGGACAAATCGTTTTATGAAAAAAGCAGGAAAATACTGCGAATTTATACCTACTTGAAATACGGAGAAGATGCGGTAGACCTGACCAATAAAACTGACGAGGAAGCCGACTCACTTGCGCGCAATGAGAGCGATATCCCTAAAATAATGGATGTAAACAAACCGAAACCGGAGGAGAAAAAACCGGAAGAAATTACTCCGCCGCAAAAGCTTCTACTCCATCCGGATGACATAGCTAAAGTTAAACCTCAATTGACGAAACTGAAAGAAATCCTCCTCGATGAGGACGAAATGATAATAGAAGAATAAATCAGGTTATTC
>JAFGBY010000159.1 GCA_016932915.1 Acidobacteriota bacterium
AAAATATGGTATGTATAATCAATGATTATATCCTGTCCTCAAGTACTTCAAAAATATAACTTTGCTTGATTGGAAGGAAAGAGGCTAGCGAAGAAAATTACATTTATTCTGCAAGGTTCAGGTTAAACTCTATAGTATCATTAACAAGAATCCAATACCCAAATCCGGGGAAGAACGTATCAGCAATAAAATAGCAATGTTCAAGTGTGTTGTATCCAAAAGGTGATGTGACAATTCCTGAGATTGTATCCAGTGTAGAAGTAGATACCTGCAATGAAAGCCCACCGATCAAATTCCAACCCGGATACAATACTCTGGTATAAGAATTGAACCGTGAATTAGCATTCGAGATCATAGTATCTCTATCTGAGAGTATCCAATATCCAACACCAATTTCAAGTGTGTCTTTCAGGTGATAAGTCCTTGTATCTGTCGAGTAACCGAATGCATGAAACGGAGAGAATTCAAATAATTCGGATGCGCATACCGGTGTAACTCGTTGAAGGGATACAAGATTCCATCCATAATGCAGATTCTGATAAAGTAAGGGATCCGAATATTCGTAAGCGCCAATTTCGAAACCACCTCCGAATGGTCTGGGGTTGCCCTCGATGTCTTCTTCTGGTGCCCAAATGGGATAATAAGTAGTATAATCTAGGTTATAGAGTAATGACTCAGCTCCGGCATCGATACATGGGGAAGCCTCAGAAAGGTGAAACAGAGTATCCAGGAACAATGGATCTTCAGAAATGTTCCCTGATCGCCAATCGACAAAAGATGATTCACCTTCAACACAAACACTATTACTGTCGATACAATTATTCACAAAATATAATGAACAAGGAATAGTTGATGAGAAATAAACCTCCGGACACATCGAAGCACTATCCTCCCAGAAAATATTGTTTATCAAAGATATTAATGAACTAGTGATGGAGATTCCACCCCCGTTTAATTCTGAATAATTTTTAACGAAACAGTTGTTCATAAAGTATAGCGCACTCCCAACACAATGAACTCCTCCACCGTTTGCATTGGCTCTATTACTATAAAAAATATTGTTTATAACATCCATTTCAAAAGACCCACCCAAAAACAATCCTCCCCCGTTTCTTGCTGCCCTGTTGTGTGATATTACGTTGGATTCAAGGGAGTACGCTCCTATCCAGTTATAATAAACCCCTCCTCCATCTATTCCAGCTTCGTTATGAGATATTCTGTTTCCTTTGATTGTGCCATACCAATATGAATCATCAAAAACATAAATGCCTCCGCCGAAATCAGTGACAGTATTTTCAATTATATCATTGTTAATTACAATAGCATGCACATCAAAATCAAAGTAAACTCCACCACCTTTTACTGCTTGATTTCTTTTTATTAGATTGTCAAAGATATCTGGCCACGCATCATAGCAGAAAATACCACCACCTTCATCAGCGGTATTATTTATGATCCTGTTATTTATTAAGCGAGAATAAGTATCAAAATTATCTTCGTCTTCAAAGCAGATTCCTCCCCCAGCTCTCTCCGCATGATTATCATGTATATCATTGTTTTCAATTATAGCATAGGAACACTGACAATATATTCCCCCACCATATCTATCTGCAGAATTATTATAAATATCGTTCATCATAACTTCTGACGAATCATATGCAAAAAAGCAAATCCCTCCCCCGCTAGAATTGGAATGATTGTTATATATAGAATTGTTCATTATCACACAGTGTGATATGCACAACCAGATTGCTGCACCTAACCTTGTTGCTAAATTATTGATTATTGTATTATTATTAAGAACAAGCTTAGAACCTGTACAATTAATTGCTCCACCATATTCCCCTCTACCGAATTCAATGTTACAATATGCAAGAGTACATGCTTCACTCTCGTTATCGAACGTCAAGCTGGCAAAACCGCCACTAGTATCAGTTAGATGTGTATCCAGGGCAGTAAAAACGATAGAATCCGTTTCCGTTCCTATCGCTTTAAAAACAGCATTATTATCAATATGCAATTTATAATACCCCATGAAAATAATCGAACACCCAGGGGCTATTCGCAAACAACTGTCAGTATTTACTATGATATCCCCTGTAACCATGTATGGAGATTCACTTCTTTCCCACTCTCCTGAAACATTTCCCGAAACGAAAGTTGTGTCAGAAAATAGGCATTTTGTTGATATAAATAGCACAAGCATTATTGAAAATAATAACTTAATCCTCATACCTAACCTCCCAAAAAGCGTCAATTTATGCTTTCTTTATATTGTTAAATAACCTTCTCAAACATCTCCCATTTTGGGAAGAGCCCGAATAGTCCACCTGTATGGATGAATAGTATATTCTCCTCTCGGGGTATCTCACCTGATTCCAGGGAGTCAATCAAGCCTCTAAGCGCTTTCCCTGTATATACAGGATCAACGAGTATCCCCTCCTTCCTTGCGACATCCACTATGAATTGCAATTCCTCCTCAGTACTCAAACCGTAGCCTTCACCGACGTATCCCCCTATTATGCCAATCTCCGACTCAGCAACTTCAATCGAATGATCATCGTTCACATTTTTATAATCCTCTATTATCTCAAGGATTCGGGGCGGGAAAAAACCGGATTCCTTCCAGGCGTTCACACCGGTTATCCGAACATCCCAGTTGAAGCGGCGTTTCCCGACTAGAAGCCCGGCGAGGGTTGCTCCCGAACCCACAGACGCCACTATCCTGTCGAATTTTAAACCAAGTTCATTCTCCTGGCGCTTTATCTCCTCAGCGGCGTTAATGTATCCCCATATACCGATCCCGTTCGAGCCTCCTTCGGGAATGATATATGCTTTCCTGCCGTCTTCTGCAAGTTTCCGGGATTCCTCCTCCATGATATCTTCGACGAATTCCCACTCTTCTTCGGTAATGAACCTGAATTCAGCGCCCACCATCTTATCGAGGAAATAGTTACCTTCGAGCCTTCCCGGTTCACCGCGAAGAACGAGGCGGCTGTTCAACCCTGTGAGTCTCCCTGCGATAGCTGTAGCCCTGCAGTGGTTCGATTGCACAGCGCCGCAAGTAATAAGCGTATCTGCGCCCTTTTTCAGAGCGTCCGGTATCAGGTATTCGAGTTTTCTTACTTTATTCCCCGAGAGGGCTGAGGAGGTTTCATCATCTCTCTTCACCCAAAGCTTAGCGTTGAGTTCCCTGGATAATACAGGCAGGCAGTGAATCCTTGTGGGCAGGTTCGCCAGCTGTATCTTTTGGGGTGAATGCTGAGCCATTTTTTAAAGATCCAATTCAATCTCGCCAGTCACACCCCCACCGAAACTCACACCACCCTGGTCAGGATTCGAGATATCTGGCACTCTGTACTTTACTTCCACACTGACCCCGAAATCCGAAGACGGTCTGAATTCCAAGCCCCCGAATACCTGGAACCCAAATGTGGATTCGTTCTCACTGCCTACCTTAGTGATATAATATCCTATTCCCGCTCCAGCGTATGGATCGAAAGTTTTCCTGCCGAATATATGATAAATCCCGTCAAGGGTTACAGGTATCTGGGTCACGTCTTCTCCCCCACTCTTATAGGTTGTCCAGCCGATACTACCCTGTGCTGAAAAGTAATCGCTGATGGAATAATTCGCAGTCACTTCTATCATATATGTTGAATTATCCGCGCCTGGAGGATTATATGTTGAGGCTTTGCCTCCGACCTTCAGTTTGCCGGCAAATATGTTGCTCGCTGCAAAAACCAATAAAACAATGGTAATAAAAATAACGCTTCTTATTTTCATCGTTCTCCTTTGATTGTTATATTGTATCTATTTTTTTGTTTTTGAAGCAGTCTTCTTCTGTGGGAAGAGCATCTTAACCACATTTTTTGCTTCATCAAGTGTAATTTCCTTGGATTCGAGTTTGTTCATCGCTGCAAGCATTTTAAATGCGCCCTTCAACTTCCGGATATTCTGCTCGGAATTCTCAACCAGGTAATCAAGGACATCATCAGGCATACTAACCTTTACTATTAAGGCTTCCTTCTTGATGATCTCCTTCTTGGTATCATCGTCATAGGATTGAACGTTTACGATTACTCCACTCATCAACCTTGACTGCAAACGTTCATCCATCCATGTTAGTTCGAGTGGTGAAACGTCACTGGTAATAACGAGTTGTTTCCTTTGTTGAATGTAGTAATTAAATATACTGAAAATTTCGCCCTGGAGGTCCTGCTTATTTCCAAGGAGCTGAATGTCATCCATCAGGAACATATCAGCTCTTTTACAGGCTTCTTTGAACTGGACGGTTTTACTTTCCAGAAGGGTTTTTGAAAACTCGTCTTCGAAGTCCGTAATGGAATAATAAATATAACGTCTATTCATTCCTTTCTGGTCGATATAATTAGCGATGGCATTAAGTAAATGAGTCTTCCCCAGACCGGATTCGCTGTAAATGAAGAATGGATTATATGATGGATTAAATGCTTTAGCGATGTTCAATGCGAGGTTAAAGGCGAATTTATTCTGTTTGCCAGACACGAAATTATCGAAGGTTTCACCTGGATTAACGGCTGAACCTATTTCTATCTCGGCTAATTCGCGAGGTCTTTCACGCATTCTGGTTTCTGTTGCTGTCTGTTTAAAAGCTATTTCACCAGGTTCTATCTCCTCCACGATGAGATTACCTGAAATCTCTGGCTTTTTCTGTGGAATTCCAAGAGCCTGCCCCAGTTCAGAAAGCAGTTCATCTTCACTTTCAATAATATCTGTTTCCAGAACTGTGGATTGAGTGAGTGTAGCTTTATCGTAATATTTTTGAAAAGCCCGTTCAATTTCGCTTTTCATACTTACAGTTGAATTTATCGTAACTCCAAGCTGACCTTCAAGGTTCTTGAGTATCCTTTCCGAAGAGATAGGGTCTAACATTGCAACTTGTAATACATTATCTTTTACAGCGAAGGGAAAACAGAATATCTTTCTGGAAATTTTCTCCGGGATCCTTTCAACGACTTCCATATTTACTTCAATGTCATCAAGTGGAGTGTGTTCCTTGCTGAAGCAGTTGATCATGAGGTAAACAAGGTCATCCTCGGAAACGATTTCTTTTTCAACCAGCACTTCTGCCAGGGTTTTTTGTTCATCTTTGGCAATGTTCAATGCCTTTTCGAACTCTTCCTTCGTAATGATGAAATTTTCTATTAATACCGCGCCAAGAGTCTTTTTATCGCCAGGATTACTGTCCATAATACTATCCCAAACTCTTCTGGACTACTCTGTTAATTCTTTTAAGCTGCATGAATAACATCGCGAGATTCGCCTTTGTTGAGCCTTCGCAGATCAATAACAAATTAGGGTTGCACTTTTGAATAACGAAGAGCTTTTCCTTTGTTTTTATGATGCATTGTTCGATTTCGTCCCATTTAAGATCATTGATAAGGTTCTCAGCTATCTCGATCATCTGGGTTCCAGCTGCTGCCCAAATCTCCTCATGCTCCTCATTATCCATAACTGACACCACGGTCATGCCATCCTCATCCACGAGAAGCATACCCTTTATGTCGGATATCGATCCTTTAATTTTTTGAAGTTCATTTTTAACCACATCAAAAGGATCTTCGATCGTTCCGTTATCCGAATTCGTAATCATAGCAGTAACTAAACCATTCCTTCTCTACTCATTTTCACTTTCCATCATTATTTTTCTAACGGCGTTGCAAGTCTCTTTGGAAAATAACCTGATGATACTCAATGTGGTTTTTTCAAACACGGTTAGTAGTATTGCCATGTTTCCAATTGAGGATGTATGAAGATTGAACTTTTTACCCTGGTAGAAGAAGGTTTTAAAATCCTCTTCGCCGATCAATTCCGCAATTTGTTGAGCGCTCGCAAATAAACCTACTGACAACACAGTTAGCGCTCCAAGATCAATATTAGCAGTATCGCCTTGACTAACAATAAGATACCCATCCAGATTAATCAACAACGCGAAATTTGATTCGGTTTGCTTTAAATAATCCTTAAGTAATTGATTAAGTTGAAATTGCTCTTCTTCTTTTAATCTTAATTTCGGAGGTAGCATAATCTATCCTTTCTCCGGAAGTTCAACAAAACTGTCTTTTTAATATTAATTATAATTAACCGATAATTAAACTTTTTACATTATAGCTTTTTCAGAATATCTTTGATAGTAAGCTTAGCGATCTTCTTCAAAGTCGGGATAACACCCTTACCTTCGGTGGCGATAGATTCAAACCAGGGTTTGCCCTCCTTGTTAAGCATGAAGTTCATATTCTCAATTTCTTCTATATTCTTCATATCGCGTTTGTTGTATTGTATGACAATCGGAGTATCTTCGATATACTTTTTATATTTAGACAGGTTATCCCGAAGGTTGCTCATGCTGTCTTCATTCTCTCTTTGTCTTGAAATTTGTGAATCCGCGACGAAGACTATACCATCTACACCCCTAAGCACCAGTTTCCTTGTAGCATTATAAAATACCTGACCAGGAACAGTATAGAGATTGAATCTAACGAGAAAATCCTTTATTCTTTTACCTTCAACGGGAAGAAAATCAAAGAAAATAGTTCTATCACCTTGTGTTGCCAGAGATAGAATTCTACTCTTTTTCTGTGGATTCAAAGCCTTATGCACGTGCAGAAGGTTGGTAGTTTTTCCGGAAAGAGCTGGTCCATAATAGACGATCTTGCAGTTTATTTCCTTATTTGCAAAATTGATTGATGGCATTGTTTTTATCTTTCAATTAAGGTGTACTTCTTTGTTTTTTATTTATTCATTTTTTCAATTGATGATACTAATTTTTTAAAATACCACATCACTTGTCCAACTTTAAGGTTTGATTTTATACCAACTACAGCGCTCGCGTTCATACCTTCAATAGGTTGGTACAATGCCAGATGCTGCTCATCTTCAAGGGTTATCCATTCCAAAGCGCCAAGTTCTATATTTGAGGTAAGGGTTTTCATTTCCTTCATTATATTATTAAATCCACAAGCAATTATTTGTGGTTTTGTATCATCAGTACAAAATGTATACCATGATTCGCCAGATTCAAGTAAAAAATGAGCACTATTTAAATCACCGAACTTTTTAAGGACATTATGTAATTCCGAAAGGTCAGTATCCCCAGTTTTCAAGGATACTTCCGGAACATCGATGAAAGTCGCTTCCTCGGGTTTTTCTATCTCGTACTCGATCACCTGGTCTTTAATATCCGCAAGACCTTTTTTCATTAATGATTCGACAACAGCGATCTTGCCGCCTTGCATTATAAGGGACGCAACCGCAATGTAAGTGTCATCATACTGTTTCAAAACCAGGCTGAGCAACCCATCTTTAAATTGTGCTGATAATGTTGATTCAGAAGAAACCCAACCAGGCAAATTTTTGTATGTCGTTAAAGCACCAATCGTATTCGTTATCAGTTCCAGGTCAGATTCTTGAGGAATAAACAGCAGTATCTTAATCCCCTTATAATAGACCGATTTCAATTCAAGATCATTAAACTTTTTAAACCGCTTCAAAGCCTTTTCTTTTTCATCACCGAGTTCGAGTTCAACTAAACTCGCTGATTGAACTGCTACCTCTTCAGGTTGTTTCTCGATAGAAGAAAATTCTGGCTCATGTTTCTCTATTTTTTCTCCAATTTCATACTTATTTAATATCTCAGGCGCAACCCTGGCAATTACTTTGTCAAATGGAATATAGATATACGTCTGGGTAAGATCACTCCCTTTATCAGTTGATTGAAAATTCACCAATTCTATCGGTATCAAATCATAGATAAAACCAACTGAAAGTTTTACTTCACCTGATTTAAGCTGGTTAAGTAATTTCCTTACGGGGATTTGGACATCAAATCCATAACTTCTTCTTATTAGACTCTTCAAAATTCCGGAGGATTGCCTATCCTTATTATCTTCCAGAATTTCCTTTATATTAAAACTCATATAGTCGTTTTCATCGCGTACTATCTGTTGTTCTTCCTCAGCATTTCCACCCCAATTGCTTTTACCCTCTTTCATATCAGCTTGCCCGGTAATAATTATATCCTCTGCTATATTACTTGCGGCATTATCTACCAATCCGATATCAACTATGACATCGCCCCCTTCTTCAGCAGGGCTGATATTAAAATCATGCTGCACAATATCTTCACCGGTATCCTTCTCAGAGTTTGAAGTAACTTCTGCTGCAGGTACTTCCTGTTCTTCAATATTCTTTTCATCACCAAAAATCAGGTCATCAATCTTACTTTCTTCTTCACTTTCAACTTCGGAAGGAACTTCCTTCGAAATTTCGGGTGGAGGAGGTTTTTCTATATCCTCATCTTCAGTAAATGAAAACTTGACTGGTGACTCAGACTTATTGAATTCCTCTTCATCTATCGGAGTAACATCCAGACTAAATGGTACTACTTCCCGCTCCTCACGAGGTTTTTCATTCTGGTTAATTTCTTCCGACTTAGAAGGATTAATATTATTAAAACCTGTTTCTTTAATTTCCTCAGTACTTTCAGGCTGCAATGTTTCGTTCAGGTATTGTGGTTGTTTCGGGGCGGATATTTCGTCTTCCTCGGCGGAAGCCATTATCTCTTCAATATCTTCATCGCTGAGCAAAGATGTCCCCTTGAACTCGTCGAACTCATCTTCATCTTTTTCTTCTCCGAAATTAGGAGATTTCACTGTATCTTCAGTATCATCTCCGACAATTATCATATCATCATTCGTTATCGTCTTTTCCCCAATAATCCTCTGTTTGCCGCCTTCCTTGTTATGAACAGTCAGTTCAGCAAGGTCCAGTTGACGTCCGTGTCCACCCCCAGGGACAGCGTTTTCCGGTTTATTTATATCCTCCTCATTATTCGAATTTTCAATAGGAATTAACTCACCTTCGAAAACTGGGGCTGACAGGTCTCCTTCAGATTCTTCCTGGCGTTCAATCTCTTCAATTTTCTCATTAGATATGGGCGCTAATATTTCTTCTTCTGAAATATCTGTTCTTTCCAGCTCTATGAAATTATCCATTGCAGGCTGTTCAAGCGAAAGACCGGTTTCCTCTGCAGTCTCGACTTTTGTAACCGGTTCCGGTTTAACAGAACTTCCCTTGGTCACAATAGGCAGATGCTCTTTTTCCTTTTCTGTATCAGTGAAATAGAAGATAAATAGAGGGTAGGTTAAAGCCGGGGCAATTAATACCTGGAAGAGATATGTGGGAGTAAATTTCCATAATGCATCTATATAGGTTTCGATAAAATATTCTCCACCTCTCGGAGAGAAGAGCAGGTAGAATATAATCCCGTTACAAAAACTCAGGATTATCCTGAAGAAAATGAATGCTGCCCCTTCCTGAAGCCATTTTACCGGATCGATTTTTGTCCCGTTTATAAAAACCAGGACTATAACATAAAAGAAAAACTCACCGATAAACTTAACAACCGTAGGAATATCCGGAAAAGAACTCCCGGGTTTAAGGGAATACAACAGCGATGAAAAAGCCATGCTCATAAAGAACAGCACTATAACAATAATAAGGCTTATCTTTTTTGAATTAACACCCAATACTTTTACTATCAAATCATTCATCGCTATTTTTTCCATAATTTATTATATTTAAATTAAAATAACATATTTTCTCTTATTGTCAATATTTTTATAAAAGGGTTATCTGACCACAGCGAATTTCTCAGTAATAGTGCCTACTGAAGAAGTTACTACTACAAGGTAAATCCCCGCAGAAACCAATTCTCCTTTTTCGTTTAAACCATCCCATTGGATCTTAGCTTGATAGCCTACTTGCCCTTTGTCGTACTTCCTTACCATTTCACCAGATAGAGTGTAAATATACAAAGCCGCATCTGCTGGCAGTTTAGCAAAGGTTATCATATCAGAGGAACCATAGTCGATTATATACGGATTCGGGTATATTTTTATGTCTAAACCTTCGGATATACTTGAGAAACCTGTTTCAAACGCACAGATCCCTCCGTTCACTGCGAACCATACAGTCCCGGTTCTCTTGTTTATCGCAATATCGTTAATAATATCAGAGATCAATCCCTGTCTTTCTGACGGATTGGCGTCGGAACTGAACGTTGATTTTATCACATCGAAAGAGTCCATTGAAGCGTATAGCACAGCGACCCCATTCATAGTACCCAGCCACTTATTGTTCCAATTATCCACAGCAATACTCTTGACTTGTGAAGAAATATTATCCGGCAAGGAAACCTGCTGAAAGAAACCGAAGGTATAATCATAGTATGCCAACCCGCTGGTAGTACCTACCCAGACCAATCCTTCCCTGTCTTCTGCCAGGCTTTCGATAGTTCCTGTCGGTATTCCATTTACTTCCGTAAAATGAACCCATTCATCATCAGTATTATCAGCTATCGAGTCTCCCCAATCCAGTATCAGAATTCCATCATACTGAAGTCCCAACCACGCAGTATTATTACCAGTGATTTCCAGAGAGTAAACATAGGTGTAATCATGAATAAAATCTGAATGATTCACTTCAAAAGCTATTGGTTGCGGTACGTGTTCTAGGGAAAAATCGGTACTATCCTTCAGCCAAACGTAAAGGGGCATATCATTTATAGCATCGTAAGTAACCACCCAGATATTTCCCTCGTTGTCCTTTATAATATCAGTAACTACGATATAATCCAGGTTTCCCGATGCAGCAGCAGCGTAGGAAGGACCTAACGGGCAATTAGAGATATCCAACACGATCCAGGTGCTATCCGGCGTTAAAATCGCGATACCATTGCCGTAGGTGCCAAACCACATATTGCCATTCGAATCCTGACTAATGCACGTATAATCATATCCCTTGATCCCATCGCCAGTGTTAGCTTTTGAGTATTGTGTCCACCGGTCGCCATTAAAACTGCTGACCCCTCCATAGGGATGGCTCCAGCTTCCGCTTGAGGAACCAACCCAACAATTATCAGCATCATCAATAAAAATGGAGATAAATGTAGCTCCAAGGGGTGTGGGTAAAACCTGGACATCAATTGTGTCGTTTTCAACTTTTCCGAATCCATGGTGCAGACCAAACCAGGTTTCGCCGTTAATTTCTGCTGCGCAAAATCCCTGCCGCCACATTGAAAACCTGACACTTCGCCAGGATGTTCCGCCACGCCAATAATAAATTCCGCTCCCCCCCATTGCGTACAGTGTATCATTGGCGATGAACAG
The DNA here is from genome assembly GCA_016932915.1 of Acidobacteriota bacterium. GTDB lineage: Bacteria > Acidobacteriota > DATKUA01 > JAFGBY01 > JAFGBY01 > JAFGBY01. The sequence continues at coordinate 11,211 of JAFGBY010000159.1, forward strand.
GTTAGATATCTTCCTATCAGGCAACCCCAGTTCATCGAAGTCATCGTCAACAAATTTCAGAATGACAGAACCCTCATATATTTCCGGTACAGCTTCAAGGGCGCAATAGATTTCATCATTCCATATTATCAGGTCACATACCTTTGTAGGAAGCGGAACTACTTCCCAGTTTTCAGCAAGGGCTAAGTTAGTCGCTGTATCACCTATAGCAATTCCTGAAGTGGTAGCGGCATATATCAGACCATCCTTCATAACCATTGTGAATACCGGCGACTGCCCTGGAAGGTCTCCAAGCCGTTCAAAAGTCTGGTCTATTTGACCTACAAAGAAATCTTCCAGGATTCTGAATTTGTGTATGCCGATATTTGAGCATATCCAGATGAATGATCCGTAAATTTTGAAATCGTTAATGCTTATATTGTTTCGGTTAAGCTCATAGAAGTTTTCCCAATCGGAACCGGATAACCTGCCTATTGTTCCTTCGTATGATGAATACCAGATCCTCTCAGAATTATCTATTCCGAGAGCTGTTATCTCTATTCCAGCCACTCCGTCCAGATTAGAATAGAAAAAAGATTCGCCAGTTACTGTATTATACCTGGCAATTCCCCCTTTAGTACCACAGTATATATAATCACCAGCACCAACCATACTGTTGAAATAATTCATATCTCCGTATGATGACCAATTACCCACACTACCAACGGCATCATCCGGTATCAGGGTACAGCTAATTAAAAATATCAGCACACTAACAGTAATTTTTATTGGATTCATTTTCACAATATCATCCCTTTAAAAACAGTGATATCAATAGCAGAATCGGAATGTAACCCAGACAAATAAATGCTATCAAATCACCATGTTTAGTGTAAAAAGTCTTTTCCGTTCTCAGTGGGATATTATCGATAATATACCCTAGTTCATTAAGTTTTGTCGATCTAATTACTCTACCGTAGGGATCGATGAACAATGAAAACCCGGTATTTGCTGCCCGAGCGATGGATACCCTGTTTTCGATTGCCCTGATTACACCTGTTCTTGCGTGCTGGTATGGACCGGAAGTTATTCCAAACCAACCATCGTTCGTAATATTAACCACAAAATCCGCACCTTTCAGGACGAATTTCCTTACAAGGTCTCCGAACAATACCTCATAACATATAATACAGCAGAAATCCCCTTCAGGTATAGAAAATATGGTCAGATCTTTACCGGGAGTAAAATTGCCCTGACCGAAATCGAATTTCTGAAAGCATTTTACATTTTCTTCGAACGGTATATGCTCGCTGAAGGGAACAAGCCTTGTCTTATAGAAGAACTTCAAATCCCTTTCTCCTGGTGTGACCAAAGCTGCGGCGTTGTAATAGATATAGTCCTTGGGTTCCTTCTTTTTATAATCAAGAGAGCCGGTTATGATAGGGATATCAAGGGAGTCGGCAATTTGATGGAGGACGCTTAGGAATCTTCTGTCTCTGCTTATATACGATGCCGTCGCGGTTTCCGGGAGTACAATAAGGTCCAGACCATCGTAATCAAGCTGATCGAGCAGATCAAAGTAGATCTTTTTATTCATCTGTTTGAATTCTTTGTCCCATTTTCTGTAGGGATCAACATTGCCCTGAAGGAGTGCAATTTTAATTTCATCCCCTTCCAGGTCTTCCCTCATCTCCCTTATCCCATAAAAGAGAGGAACACCTATGAGTATGATCAGCGCGATAATTCCTATTATCAGGCGTTTTGCTGAGAATTTATAAATAATGAAGTAGATTACTATATTTATCAATACTACCCAGAATGAGACTCCAAATGAGCCCAGAATGGATGCATACTGAACAAGCGGCAGGTAATAGGTTTGAGTATATGCCAGGTTAAGCCATGGGAAATTAAATTCACTAATTGAGCGGATATACTCCATAAACACCCATAGAAAAGGCAAAGAAAGAACTGCCAGTGTATGGTTCTTTTTACTGATGAAAGCAAATATGAAGCTTAGAATGCCTGTATATATACCTAAAATGATACAAGCTCCCAACATACCGGGAAAAGTAACTTCCGCCACCCACCAAATAACAAGTATCGCGGAGACAAGCCCGTAAATGTATCCAAGGAGAAAAGCCTGGCTCTCTTTTTTACCTTTCAAAGCAAAAATAAGAGGTACCAAACCGAAATATGCCGCGAAACCTGTTGGTAACGGAGGAAAACTCACTCCAAAAAGAAATGCTGCCAACAGTATTAAATAAATGTATTTTTTCTGCATGAATTCAGGTATTTGCTTATTGGGTCTATTTTTATCAATAAATTGAATGATTTAATCTTGTTTCAGTAACACTTTACCAGTTCCTGCATTAATATTGCCCATAATAATAGCTTTCTCGCCCATTCTCTCCATTATCTGTCGAAAGCTATTCGAGTGTTCTTTTCCGACAACGTATATAAATCCAATCCCCATATTAAAAACATCGAACATCTCATCCCAGGTTATTTCGCCGTACTTCTGAATCGACTTGAATATTTGGGGGTGCTGCCAGCTATCCGCATTGATAACGGCGTCGACATCATCAGGAAGGATTCTGGATAAATTCCCTCTTATGCCACCACCTGTTATATGAGCCATGCCTTTAATTTCTATCCCGTTTTGCAGCAAAAATTGAGTCTGTTTCAAGTAAGGTTTGTGAACCGCAAGTAATACTTCCTTTAGGGGCTTACCGATCTCAGGGATCACCGTATCAGTATTAAAACCCTTATCCTGGAAAAGTACTTTCCTAGCAAGGGAATAACCGTTCGTATGCAAACCGCTTGAAGGTAGAGCTATTGCTACATCACCCGGTTCAATCCTTTCTCCGGTTATCATCCCCTCCTTTTCTACAACACCCAGAATAAAACCAACGAGGTCATATTTACCTGATGGATAAAATCCCGGCATCTGTGCGGTTTCACCTCCGAGAAGCGGTATGTCAACATCGTTGCAACCTAACGCTAGACCCTCGATCACGTTCTTGATCACACCAGGGTCGATTTCCGAATACGCAATATAATCCATGAAGAACAGGGGGTACGCGCCGCAAACGAGAATATCGTTAACGCAATGATTTACAAGGTCTTTACCAACAGTGTTATTTATCCCTGCTTTGATAGCAACGTCGATCTTGGTACCGACACCGTCGACACTGGATATGAAAACAGGTTCCTTATATTTACCAGTATCGATTCGAAACGCTCCCCCGAAATCCCCTATCTTACTTAGCGCGTCGGAGAATTTGAATTTGCCGACGACTTCTGCAATGCTCTTGTTTATATCTTCAGCCTCGTTTAAGTCAACACCAGCCTTTTTATAATGGTTATCCAAAATCGCTCCTTATGCTAATTTAACGCCATTAATTACCAATTCGAATTTTTTCCCAAGAAACATAGCTGCTTTTTTTGTCATTATCATCCTGGTCATAAACACCTCAAAATAATCCATAACTGTAGAAATATCGGGCTCGATAAGTATCTCAAGAGTTATCACACCTTTATCTTTATCTATTTTCAAAGATGATTTTTTTGCGGCGTAATTAACCCGGTCGTGAATGTCTATATCAATATGAGGAGGCTTTCTTACTCTCGATACATGAACATCCGATTTATCAGCTATAATAATAGCGGAACAGATATCACTGATGGGTTCCCCTTCCTCCTCGTGATGGTTCCCGATCGCTCCGATTATCTCCGTAATATCTTCCATATCAATATCATATTTTCCAAGTATCTTATAAGCTATCAAACCTGAGGTTATGGCATGGTTCGTTCTTGAGATAACGTTTCCTATATCATGCAGGTAGCCGGCAATTTCAGCTAATTGGCTTCTATGCGTTGAATAACCTAGTTCGCGCAATATCTGACTGGCTCTTTTAGCTACTATCGTTGAGTGACGATCCCCATGCTCTGTATAACCTATAACGTCCAATTGCTCATCTGCTTTTTCGAGGAGTATTCTTACTTCCTTGTCCTTTCGTATTTGTTCTAAAGTTATCATATTATTGTATCCTTACTGTCCGATATCAAAACTTTTAAATATATTTACATAATGATAATAGTCAAGATATTAATAACCCCGTCAAGTGCTTGATATGGATTTCCTCGTCATTGATCATTATTCTATTACCTGGGCTATGTAGGGTAAACCCCTGAATTGTTCTTTCCAATCCAGACCGTATCCTGCCACATATACATTTGGGACTTTGAACCCAATGTATTTAACCGGCAGATCAACTGTTCTCGGAATATCTTTTTCAACCAGGGCAACTATATTGACACTCAGTGGTTCACGTCTTTTCAGTATATCGCACAAGTAGTGCAGTGTCAAGCCTGTATCGACGATATCTTCGATAAGCAGCACATGCCTGTTTTCAACGTTAAAATCAAGGTCCTTTGTCAGTTTGACTACACCCGAAGAAGTTGTTGAGTCACCATAGCTGGATGTTCCCAGGAAATCAACTTCATAGGGAAATTCAAGTTGACGTAAAAGGTCAGCAGCAAAGATGAAACATCCTTTTAAAATGCCCACCATCAGCGGGAAATAATCCTGGTATTCTTCCGTTATTTTTTGCGCAAGTTCCGTTACTTTTTCCTGTATTTGTTCAGTTGTCAGGATAGGAACAAGTTTTAATTCTTTCTCCATTGATTCATCCTCCTTAAAATTTCAGCCAAAGGAGCTTTCCATTCACACTTCAAAACTCTCCCAGATTTATCGCTAAGTTTATATTTTTCTGATATACCGACTCCGGGAACCCAGGCGATCTCGTTGTTGATTCTTAGGATTGGCAACAGACTTCTGAAAATAGAAGGCACTTTTTTATCCAATAAGTATCTGAACACCTTCTTACTGCCATTTAAACCGAGGGGTAATAATCTTTCTCCCTTCTGAGGTGGGGCAACTTTAATCACCGAATTTTCTGGGATAAATAGATAACATATATTTTCATTATTGTCAATATATTTTTCTAATGGCACTTCATTGCAGAACTCAAATTCCATTTCGCCCAAAATCCCCTGCAGCTTCAAATTACCGTTACTCTCAATTAAGTCATAGCAGTAATCATAATCATCTTCAGAGATCATTGAAAAGAGGATGAATCCTTCCGTTTTTTCAACCCACAGTGTCATGTGATCCTGCTTCTTTAGATTAAAACTGCTTCCCGGTTTGGACACTGACAAATTCTCCATCAAACCTGTCACTTTTTTGTAATTGAAATCCTGAAATCCCAAATCGAAATTATGATAAATATCCTTCAAAATCTCACCCCAAAAAAACCTATTAGTTTCCAGTATTTTTTCAGCCCACACAACAACATACTCATCATTGTACATAAGGTTGTCTTGAGTATTTTCAAGCAATATTTGTTTTAAAGGAATCCATGCATTCTGCAAAATATTCTGTGTTTGAATAACATGCTCTTTAAAGCTTTTTGAATAATTCTTTTCGATATGGGGTATTAAACCACTTCTTATCATGTTTCTGGTATAAACCGATTCCTTGTTTGTTTCATCTTCCCGCCATTTTATTTTTCTTGATTTTAGATATTCAATAATGTCCTTTTTCCAAATTTTCAACAAGGGTCGGATGAAACAGTCCCTAAGTTCAGGAATACCTATCAAGCCTTTCAGCCCTGTACCTCTCATCAGGTTGAATAGAAACGTTTCAACATTATCATCGGCAGTATGGCCCAGAGCTATCATTGCCTTTTTCTCACTCGCGATTTCCTTAAAAGCTTTATATCTCAGTATTCGTGCTCCCTCTTCAATTGACAGCTTCTTATAAGAGCAATAGGCATTTACATCCAGTCTTCTTACAACTGCATTCAATCCCCGTTCAGCCGCAAGATCTTCAACGAACTCTTCGTCGTTATCTGAATTTATTCCCCTCAATCCATGGTTAATGTGTATTACGAAGATATTGGTGCTAGAAAGGGCTGTGGAATTAATCAATAATTCGAGCAAAGCTACCGAATCAGGTCCACCGGATACTGTAACTCCAATATTTCCGGTTAATACATCATTTCGATGCATATTTAACCAATGGTCCACTTCTTTCTGAAGGTTGATAATTTCCATTTCAGTGATTTCGTTCGTATTTTTACTGATTTGACCACAGCAACAGGCTTACACCCGCGACGAGGAAAATGATATTTCCCAGAAAGGCTGCTGAGAATGGTGAAATTGCTCCGTTATAACCAAACGCCTGTCCAGCCCTTATAACACCATAATATATGAATGCTATCATCAGACTTTGAGCCAAACCGATCGCGGTTCCCTTTCTTCTATACCTCAATGTAAAAGGTACACCGAAGAGCAAAATAATAAAATTAGCGAAGGGAAACGATATCTTTATAAGGAGATCGACTTTTTCTTTCTGCGGATTACCACCCCAGGATTCTACCTTTTTAATATGTTTATAAAGCTCAAAAAATCCCATTTGCTCGGGGTCCTGCTGCTGCTTCGCGAAGTCTTCCGGTTTTGCTTTAATGCTAACCGTCATTTCAGTGAACTGTGATGCACTTTCAGAATCATCTTCAAATGTTCTTTTATAGCCTTCTTCCAGATTCCATTTTCCATCTTTCCAGGACAACTCCTTCGCGTCGATTCTTTCTCTGAGCTTTCCGTTATCATCATAATATTGAATAAGAACACCAAAACCATGACTTTTCTTAACAAAATACCTGTTGATGTAGTATACCTCTTTATTCTCCCCTTTAAAAACAACATTATTCAACACTTTATTAATATCCTGTTTTCTCTTTTCGTCCTTATCCACTCTCTCAACTAATATTTCGTTCTTTTTAGCGCTTGCATTCGGAACAACCAATTCAGCGAACAGAAGAAAAAATATACTTAATATAAAGGCAATTGTAAGAATTGGAAAAGCTATCCGCAAAGTACTTAGACCAGATGCGCGCATGGCTATTATTTCCCTATGTCTTGAGAAAAGAATGCACGTAATCGTAGCTCCCAGTAGAGTTGTAACAGGTGCGATAAGGACTATAATGAAAGGTAAATAGTATATATAATACAAGACCACATCAAAGAATTTAGCTTTGCTATCTATATAATCATCAACATGTTCAATAACATCGACCACTATTGATATAACGATAAATGTTAAAAAACTGAAGAGAAGTATCAGGAGTAATTTACTGACTATGTATCTATCGATTATTTTCATACTTCAGCCTTTGTGGAATTATGAAATTTAAAAAAAATTTCAAGAAATACAAGATTATTATTGATAAAAAATAT
>JAFGBY010000160.1 GCA_016932915.1 Acidobacteriota bacterium
AGCCTCGAGGCTTCCGATATCTATTCCAAGTTCAAGGGCATTTGTGCTGACAACTCCCTTTATCCCGCCATCCCTCAGGCCTCTCTCAATCTCTCTGCGCACCAGAGGCAGGTAACCTCCCCGGTAGCCACGAATATATCCTTTATCCGTAATCCCTTTATCGAATCTTTCTTTCAGATATCGGGTTAAAATCTCAACATTCAACCGGCTTGTAGCGAAAGTAATTGTACTAATATCGTTATCTATAAGGTCAGTAGTCAGTCTTCTTGCGGTATTAATATAATTTGCCCTTATACCAAGTTCCCTGTTTACAATAGGTGGATTATAGAAGAAAAAATACTTTTCTCCCCTCGGAGCGCCGTTATTGTCCACGATGGTTACTTCTTCTTCAATCATGGTCTCCGCAAGTTCCTTGGGATTGGCAATCGTAGCTGAGCAGAGGATAAACTGGGGATTGGAATTATAGAATGCTGCAATCCTTTTAAGTCTTCTGAAAAGATTTGCAAGGTGGCTTCCAAAGACACCCCGGTAATAATGCATTTCGTCAATGACTATATATTTGAGGTTCTCGAAGAGTTTTACCCACTTGGTATGGTGGGGAAGTATCCCTGTATGCAACATATCCGGGTTTGTTATGATAATATGCCCGACTCCCCGGATAGCTCTCCTGGCATCGTCAGGTGTATCACCATCATAAGTATATGTTTTAATATCCTCACCCAGGTCGGTAATCAGGCTGTGCAATTCATCCATCTGATCCTGAGAAAGCGCTTTCGTCGGGAAAAGATACATTGCCCTGGTCTCAGGTTTTTTTAGTATCTGGTTGAGAATGGGCAGGTTATAGCAGAGTGTTTTACCCGATGCAGTCGGTGTGACCACAACAACGTTTTTCCCCTCAAGAATAGATTCAATAGATTCCGACTGGTGTGAATAGAGACGGTCAATACCTCGGCTTTCCAGTACTTCTTTAATTCTGTAATTGAGAGAAACCGGGAATTCCTCGTATTTACCATCGGTTTTTTCAAGGTATTTCAGTGCGACGACATCTCCACCAAGCTCATATTGTTTCATCAACCTGTCAATTTGCTGCTGGATGGTCTTTTCGTCTGCCATATCGACAATATAGCTTAAACAATACTTCAAGTCAATTGAACATAAATCCGCTCTTCTGGCTGATTTGGCAATCAGTCCAGGATATGTTATCATATAATTCAGATGATTTGTTTTACTAACCGGTTACAAAAAAGCACGTTTAAACTGTGATTAAACCATTTAAAATATGTGATTCATCCTTGATAACATTTACTACCGGAGTTTCAGCGCAAAACTTACGTGAACTCCGACAGGGATTACTGAATGTACCTGAAGGAAGTATTTATCACCATTTCTGGGGTAGATTTCTACATCCACAATTCGATGAGCCGGAATTCAATAACGATTTCGCATCCTGGGTGCAACATTCACTGCATGACCGGATACTTGCCGAACGGTTGAGCGTTGTTAACCCAGTTGAATATAACGACCTTGAAGAACTCAGAACTCATCTTGTTGATCTTATTGAAGAACGAATAGATGAAAGCGAGCTGATAGAGTGGAAGACCGGTGAGTTCCAATTTACATTTCTAAACTCACAGCTGCTTGTCATTGACACTGAAACAATTCTCAACAATCCATCAGATCTCATGAATAAAATTGATGGACTTTCCGAGGGATCGATATTTTTTCATTTTATTGATGCCAGACGCAGAACTAAAGAACATGTCGATGATTTCTCAAACTGGCTATCTGACCACGGAGATGAATATAATAATCTGATAGCAAACCTTGCTGCACTGGATCCCTATTTTTCTTCACTCAAACATCTCAGGAGAATGATGGCAACTATAATTCACACTTATATCGAACAAAGTATCAATGGAAACTGATTTGTTAAAAAGATATGAAGATATTGTAAACCCGCATGTTGTAAAACAACTCAGGAGGCTTGCGGAGCCTTTGCGAGGGAAAAAAATTGTACACATCAACTCCACGAAAGAGGGAGGCGGGGTAGCTGAAATACTTCATAAAATGATTCCCCTGATGAATTCTCTCGGTTTGGAAGCCAGCTGGGAAATAATTGAGGGTAATCCGGATTTCTATAAGTGCACAAAGACCTTCCACAATGCCCTTCAGGGGCTCTCAGAGGGCCCAGGAGAGGATCTATTAAGGGTTTACGAGGAAACCAACAAAAAAGCCGCGAAGAAGTTCGGTGGCCTTTTGGGAGATGCTGATTTTGTTTTTATACATGATCCGCAACCCGCAGCATTTTTTAATATGATTCCCAAGAAAAAGGGAAAGTGGATCTGGAGATGTCACATAGATGTAAGCAAACCAAACCGCTCGGTATGGAGATACATGCGGAAATGGGTATCAGACTATCACGCCAGTATTTTTTCACTTCCCGATTTCGCTCTGCCTCTACCGCACAGGCAATATATCATTCCGCCGTCTATAGACCCTTTAAGCGATAAGAACAAAGAAATCCCTGCCGAGGACATCATCGAGGTTATGAATAAGTTCAACGTTGATCCGGTTAAACCGATAATTTTACAGGTTTCACGTTTCGATAAATTTAAGGATCCGATAGGTGTAATCAACTCGTACAGGATTGCCAGTAAACAGGTTCCCCTCCAACTAATACTTGCTGGGGGAGGGGCTTCAGATGATCCTGAGGGCGCTGAAATCTTGAAACAGGTCAAACTCGCCGCAGAGGATGACCCGAATATTTTTATTCTTGACCTTCCACCTGATGCTCATCTGACCATAAACGCCCTCCAGCGCGCTGCGGATATTGTTCTCCAGAAATCAATCAAGGAAGGTTTCGGTCTTACCGTCACTGAAGCGATGTGGAAACGCAAACCGGTAATTGGCGGCGATGCAGGGGGAATTCGCCTTCAGGTGATCAACCATTACACCGGGTTTCTCGTTCGTTCACCTGAGGGAGCCGCTTTGCGGATAAGATACCTGCTGCATCATAGGGATAAACTCCAGGAAATGGGAAACAGGGCTCACAGGCTAGTAACAGAGAATTTTCTTTTAACGAGGCACCTCCGCGATTATCTCTCGCTGATGATCAGTCTGAATAACGACCAGAAGGGTAGTATCAGGCTTTATGAATGAACCGGCGGACAGCACGGATATCCTGGCGGATTTCTTCCGCCTTAGCAGGCAAAAAAACAGGTTTGTTCTAATGCTAGATTATGATGGCACACTTTCACCCTTTACTCCAGATCGGGACAATGCAAAACCATATCCCGAAATAATGAACTTAGTTAATGATATTAATAAGAAAGAAAATCATCGTGTTGTAATAATCAGTGGCAGATCCATATCTTTGCTGAAAAAGCTTATAGGGTCCGAATATAAATTGGAATTATGGGGTTCACACGGATATGAGAGGATCAACAGGAACGGCAAATCCTCTATAGCTGAAATTGATGAAAACTCAAGGAAAAATCTCGAAGAAATTAAACATCTTTTAGAAAACAAAGAGGAATTTAAAGGTTTAACAGAAACAAAACCTGTCGGCGTAGTATTGCACTGGAGAGGACAGGGTAGAGAAATCCAGAAAAAAATCGGTACTTTTATAGAAAAAAAAATACGGAAACTTACTGAGAATACCGAACTCTTGATTCACAATATTGACAACGGCATTGAAATAAAACATGGACGATTAAACAAGGGCGATGCGGTTAAATCCATCATCTCAGAGGAAAATGTTGAAGATACCTCTTTTGTCTACCTAGGTGATGACCTGACAGATGAAGATGCGTTCGAAGCTGTAAACGTTGTTGGCCTATCAGTGCTGGTAAGAAATGAATTTCGACCCACAATAGCACAAACCTGGATCAAGCCTCCTGAAGAACTTTTTCATTTTCTTCGAAAATGGAGTTTACAATGAGTTACCTGGACAGTCACAGGCTGGTTATTGTATCCAACCGTTTACCGATACAGATAAAGAAACAAAACGGGAAAACTACTATTATGCGTGGTTCCGGAGGATTGATTACAGCGCTGGAACCTGTTCTACGTCAACAGCATGGACATTGGATCGGTTGGCCCGGCACTTATGAAAGTATAGATATTGAAGATAAACTTGCCAATGTATCGGAGCAGACAGGTTTTACAATGCAACCGGTTCACCTGACCGAAGAAGAATTCCAAAATTTTTATTATGGGTTTTCCAACGAGATAATCTGGCCACTGTTCCACGATCTTCAGACAAGATGTAATTTTATACCTGTATATTGGAAAGCTTACCTTTCTGTTAATGAAAAATTTGCGCAAACTATTATTGAACACACGACAGAGAATGATTTTATCTGGATACATGATTATCATTTAATGAATACAGCGACTCAATTAAGGAAAGCCGGGCTTTCCAACAGGCTGGCTTTCTTTCTCCATATTCCGTTTCCATCGGTTGATATATTCACAAAACTTCCATGGAGAGAAAAAATACTTAAAGATCTTTTACAATTTGAGCTAATCGGATTCCAGACAAGGAAGGATAAAAGGAATTTCCTGAGCAGCGTAAAAGCTCTCGTCCCTGAAGCAAAAGTGATCGCAAAAGGTTCAATAGCAAAAATAATTTATAAAACTCATGAAATTAAAGTCGGTAATTTTCCTATAAGTATTGACTTTAAAGCTTTCGAAGAAGCCGCCAAAAAATCTATCATTGTAGATGAACCATGGTACCTGAATAATACCCAAATCGGCGCAAAAACTATCCTTGGGCTGGACAGACTAGATTATACAAAAGGGATACCTGAAAAAATGAAAGGATTCAGAAACGCTCTATACAGATATCCTGAATTGAGAAAAAAAATATCACTAGTTCAACTTGTAATTCCCAGTAGAAGTGGAGTGTCGGAATACAAGGAGTTGAAAGCAGAAATCGAACAACTTGTAAGCGAGATCAATGGAGAATTCGCAGAGCCTGAGTGGATACCGATTCACTACCACTACAGGTCGCTCGACAGAAATAATCTTTACGCTTTTTACCGGTCATCAGAAATTGCGCTGATAACACCTCTGCGTGACGGCATGAATCTCGTCAGTAAGGAATACTGCGCATGTAATATCAACAAAGACGGCGTCCTGATCCTTTCCGAATTCGCTGGGGCAGCATCCAAGCTGAAATATGACGCGCTGATAGTCAACCCTTATGATATAGAAGGAATCGCAGATACAATTTACCAGGCTTTCATCATGGAGCAGGGGGAAGTTGAGCGACGGATGAAAAACCTAAGAAAAAAAATCAGGAAACACAATATCTACCGCTGGCTCAATTCATTTATAGATGCTTCATTGAGTAATCACTGATTGTGCGAAAATCTGTTTTCAATTATAATTGTCCTCGTTA
>JAFGBY010000161.1 GCA_016932915.1 Acidobacteriota bacterium
AGACCTGGAAGAAGGTCTCGTTGATTTTCGCTGGCGCAATGGCCGGAAGAAAGCATATTTGTGCTGGAAACAGGGAGAAAAGGAAGTTCTCCACTGGCATGGCCTCAAAGATGGATGTTCAAAACGTAAAAAACTGTAAAGGGGAAAAATTGACAAAGGGGAGAGATAAAAGCAAGCTGGCTTCCTATATTGATTTCGCCCGGCCGTTTACTTTGCTTGCGCCGGGTATTGGATTCTTTGCATGGGGATTTGTTGGCCTCGGAGCATTGAAGATTGCAAATAATAGCATAGCGCTTACGTTTGATCGGTTCTGGCCGTTAATCCTTGGTGGATTTGCTGCAGCAATATTAAACATTGCGTCAAACGGGATTAACCAGATATTTGATCTGGAAGTCGATAAAATCAACAAGCCAAAAAGGCCTCTTCCTTCCGGGAGTATAACGCTTAAAGAGGCTTGGGTAATAACTATAGTTTCCTATATTATTACTTTCACTGCAGCGTGGTTTATCGCTCCTCCCGAGGGTGGCCACCAGACTTTTATTGTAGTACTTATTGCGGCGTTCTTTACATATATATATTCAGGGCCTCCCTGCAGGACAAAAAGGTTTGGGGTTTTAGCGAATGTAACAATTTCCGTTCCCCGCGGCGCGCTCCTGGTTATTGCCGGTTGGTCAGCTGCTCAAACCGTTCTGGCTATCGAGCCATGGTGGATTGCTCTTATTTTTGGGGTTTATATTATCGGCGCTGCGTCCACAAAAGATTTTTCGGATATGAAGGGTGATGAAGCCGGTGGATGTATTACTCTGGCGGTAAAGTACGGTATTGAAAAGAGCACCAGGATTATTGCTCCTTTCCTTGTAGTACCGTTCCTCTTTTTCCCGATTGGCGCGCTTACAGGTTATCTTACCGGAAACAAAATTTTGCTGATAATCTACGGGCTTTTACTCGCAGTTTATGGAATATTCATTGCCAGGTTGATGATTAAAGAACCGGACAAATTAGCGACAGAGACAAATCATATATCCTGGAAGCATATGTATCTTCAGATGGTGGTAGCACAGTTGGGAGCTATCGCTGTTTACTGGTTATAACAGGGTTTGGAATAAAGACTTTTAAATAAATAGCTAATAAATATTCTTTAAAAGTCATTTATCGTAATGGGGTAGCAATATGATAGTGTTAAGCAAACGTACTTTTCGAGGCGGTGTGCATCCTCATGAATACAAGGAACTTAGCGAAGAGAAACCGATTGAAAAGGCGAAGATACCTGAAAAGGTAGTCCTGCCGTTATCACAGAATCTCGGTGCTCCGGCTAAAGCTCTGGTTGAAGTCGGCGCTGAGGTCAAGATAGGGCAGAAGATTGCCGATGCAGGCGGATTTGTCTCGGTTCCGCTTCATGCCCCGATCTCGGGTAAGGTCACCAGTATTGGTAATTTCCTTCACCCGAATGGGCATCTTGCTCCTTGTATTGTAATTGAAAAAGGTGACGGTCCGCAGGAAATGGAACTGAAAGAGGTTAAGGGTTGGGAGAAGTTAGCGAAGGATAAAGTTCTCGATGCCGTGAAAGAAGCCGGTTTGGTCGGTTTCGGCGGAGCAACCTTCCCTACGCATGTGAAACTTAGCCCACCGAAAGATAAACCTATTGATACAATTATTCTCAATGGCGCTGAATGTGAGCCTTTCCTCACAGCGGATCACAGGTTGATGCTTGAACAGCCGGAAGGGATTGTTGAAGGTTTAAAAATCTTAATGAAGATTACCGGCGCAAAGCAGGGAATCATTGGGATAGAAAACAACAAGATGGATGCTGCTAAAGCTCTTGCAGATACAATAGGCGACGATAAAGATATCAAAGTGGTTGTAGTTAAAGTGAAATATCCACAGGGTGGCGAGAAACAGCTTATTAAATCTGTGTTGAACCGCGAAGTGCCACCTCCACCGGGATTACCGATGGATGTAGGTGTTGTCGTTCAGAATGTTGGTACAGCTGTTGCCGTTTATGAGGCAGTACGCTATAACAAACCTTTTATCGAAAGAGTGGTCACAGTATCCGGCCGCGGAGTGAAAGAATCGAAAAACCTGATGGTGCGAATCGGCACGTTAATGGCAGACCTGGTTGATCAGTGCGGCGGAGTTACCGATGATGTTGATAAAATAATAATGGGCGGCCCGATGATGGGCTTGTCCCAGTTTGACCTTACTGTCCCTGCTGTAAAAGGAACCTCCGGGATCCTTATTATGCGCAATGGGGACACACAAACTTATGAAGAGCAGACATGTATTAAATGCGGTAGATGCGTTCAGGCATGCCCAATGAAGCTTGTGCCCAATATGCTGGTCAAACTTGTAGATAATGGTAGATTCGAAGAGGCTGAGCAGATGAATGCGATGTCCTGTATCGAATGCGGATCATGCAGCTTTGCCTGTCCCGCTAAAATTTGGTTAGTACAAAAGATTAAATATGCAAAGGCGGAGATCAATGCCAGAAGAAAAAAAGCAAGTTAGCACAAAACCTGCCGCCGCTCCGGAGAAAACACAGGAGACAGAGGAAAAGGCAATCGCTTTAAAACCGTTACGGTTCTCAGCTGCTCCTCACCTTAGAGATGCCGATAACGTCCCTAAGATAATGTGGGATGTTGTAATAGCGACGCTGCCTGCAGTATTGGCTGGTGTCTATTTCTTCGGCTTCTATGCGGTAAAAGTCCTGTTAATCACGACTATTTCCGCTCTGTTCTTCGACTGGGCAGGTATGAAATTGTTAGGTAACCGAGGCAGCCTCTTTGATGGCAGTGCAGTTGTAACCGGTGTTTTGCTGGCTATGAACCTGCCTTCAAGCGCTCCCTGGTGGTTATGTGTTGTCGGTGGCGCGATAGCGATGATTCTTGGAAAACAATGCTATGGCGGTCTTGGGAATAACTTATTCAACCCGGCGCTCGTTTCCCGTGTTGCGTTGCTTATCGCATGGCCTTCGGCTATGACCACTTTTTATAAAGCGGGTAATATTTTCAGCCAGGTCACAGCAGTTTCCGAGCCGACTCCAATGGGTGTTATGAAAGTCGAGATGATGTCAAACGGTACCGTTATTGCGGCAAAGGGAATCTCGATTTGGGATATGTTTGTAGGTAATATTGGCGGATCACTTGGTGAAGTATCAGGCCTTGCGCTTGTTATAGGCGGTGTTTATCTTCTCCTAAGGAAAAGAATCACCTGGCATATTCCGGTAATTTATGTGGGTACAGTTTTTCTGATGACCGGGATTTTCTACCTGATAAATCCGGATAAATACATCAACCCGGTATTTCACGTCGTTGGTGGCGGTCTGTTACTTGGCGCGATATTTATGGCAACTGATATGGTTACAACGCCGGTTACAAAAAGCGGGATGATAATATTCGGTATCGGATGCGGAGTTATTGCTGTTATTATCCGCCTGTTCGGTAGTTACCCTGAAGGTGTTTCATTCTCTATTTTATTTATGAATGCTTTAACACCCCTGATTGATAAAGTGACGATCCCGAAACCATTCGGCGCAATCAAGGAGGTGGCAAATGGGTAAAGCAAAACCGCCTGTAGCTAAAAACATTATAGTTCTGACACTCATCACAATTATTGCCGGACTTGCGCTAGCTCTTACATATAACTTTACCAAACCGGCAATCGATGAAGCTGAGAGAGCGAATATACTGAAGTCTATTAAATTCGTTTTCCAGAAGGATAGTGAAGGAAACCCAGTATACGTTAATGCTCCGGATGCTCAGAAAATAGAGTATAAACTCAATCCTGATGATCCGGCAAGCAGGGTTATCGAATTCTATCCAGGTATCAATGCCAATAATGAAATAGTCGGTTATGCGATTAAAAATATTTCCGGCATCGGATTTGGTGGAGATATCGGATTTATGATCGGCATCGATATTGATGGTAAAATCAACGATATCTACATCCTTTCAATGGCTGAAACACCGGGCCTCGGTACGAAAATTGATGAGCCCGGTTTCAAAGGACAGTTTCCCGGAAAATCTATGGCAACCGGCGCAACACTGGAAATTACCAAGGATAACAGCCAGTCAGGTGATATTGTAGCCATCACGGGCGCGACAATTTCATCCCGGGCTATGACGACCTGTGTAAACCAGGCTGTGAAATACTATCTTGCACATAAGGATGAGATTATTACCGCGACTAAAGAGAAGATTAACGCGGAAGGAGGCCAGAAATGACGAAATACTGGTCAGAATTGACAAAGGGAATTGTAAGAGAAAACCCGCTACTGGTTCTTCTGCTGGGGCTTTGTCCTTCGCTTGCTGTAACCACCTCCGTACAGAACGGAATAGGTATGGGTCTCGCGGCGACATTCGTGCTGGTATGTTCGAATGTCGTTATATCCATGATAAGGAATATAATCCCACCCAAGGTCAGGATACCGGCGTTTATCGTCGTTATTGCTTCGTTCGTTACTATAGTCGATTTGGTGCTTCATGCTTATATGTATGACCTATGGAAAAGCCTGGGGCTTTTTATTCCTCTGATTGTTGTTAACTGTATAATCCTGGGCCGCGCGGAAGCATTTGCTTCCCGTAATTCCGTATTCCTCTCGTTCCTGGATGGAATCGGAATGGGGCTCGGATTTACGTTTGCCCTGATTCTGCTTTCATCTATCAGGGAAATCCTTGGTAACGGAAGTTTTGCTGGAATTAAACTTTTTGGCGAAAGTTTTGAGCCTGCAGTTCTTATGATACTGCCTCCTGGGGCTTTTATTACCCTGGGATTTATCGTCGCAGGTGTAAACAAATTAAATAGCCGCAAAAAGAAGGAAGGTGAATAATGACTAATCTGATACTGATAGTTATCGGCGCTGTACTAGTTAACAACTTCGTTCTTTCACGCTTCCTTGGGATATGTCCTTTCCTCGGTGTGTCGAAGAAAGTTGAAACCGCGACCGGTATGGGTATGGCGGTAATCTTCGTTATGACACTGGCATCCATGATTACATGGGTAGTTCAATATACCCTTCTTGAGCCTTTTAACCTGGATTACCTGAAGACGATTACATTTATTCTGGTAATTGCTGCCCTGGTTCAGCTGGTTGAAATGACAGTACAGAAGATTGCCCCGCCTCTTTATGAAGCGCTCGGTATTTATCTTCCGCTGATAACAACCAACTGCGCGGTACTTGGCGCGGCGCTTATAAATATCCAGGAAAAATATTCTTTTCTGGAAGCGACAGTATTCGGTTTTGCGAGTGCGATTGGTTTTACACTGGCGATTGTCATCTTCGCCGGTTTACGCGAAAGAATAGAACTTTGTGAAGTCCCGGAAAGCATGAAAGGCGTACCGATTGCGTTTATCACCGCCGGGATACTGGCGCTTGCGTTCCTCGGTTTCGCCGGGCTGGTTAAGTAGGAGGTGACGGAAGTGAGTATACTGTTATCATCGATTATTATAGTCGGCGGCCTTGGGCTGCTTGCTTCAGTCGGGCTTTCGATCGCCTCGATCTACCTCTCTATTGAGGTTGATCCCAGGGTTGAAAAAGTTGAATCAGCTCTCCCCGGCGCTAACTGCGGCGGCTGCGGATATCCTGGTTGTTCCGGTTACGCAAAGGCTGTTGTATTAAATGATGCCGATATATCTTTATGCGCGCCCGGTGGTCAGGGAACAATCGAACTTCTTGCCCAGATTATGGATAAAAAAGTGCAGCTAAAGGAAAAATTGGTCGCACGTGTCCATTGCAACGGTACCGATGCAAACTGTGAACGGAAAATGGTTTATGAAGGCATGAAGAGTTGCCGCGCGGCATATCTGCTTACAGACAGCACAAAAAAATGCCTTTATGGATGCGAAGGGCTTGGAGATTGCGTGGCATCATGCTCGTTTGATGCTATTGTGATGGGACCTGGCAGGATCCCAATCGTGAACGAAGCTAAATGTACTTCCTGCGGAAAATGCGTGGAAGCATGCCCGAAAAACCTTATCACTCTTGAACCTGAAAAAACCAGGTTATATATTGCCTGTTCTAACCCGGAAAAAGCCAAAGCTGTAAAGGATGCCTGCAAAGTTGGTTGTATTGCCTGCGGGCTTTGCGAGAAGAAGTGCCCGAAGGGTGCAATCACCATCGAAAACGGTAATCCAGTATGGGATCATAAAAAATGTGATAATCTCGGAGTCTGCGCTGCTGTTTGCCCGACTGGGGCGATTCACGATATACGAAAAATGATTCCGAAGGCTCATATCGACCCGAAAAAATGTACCGGTAAAGGCGAATGCGTAAAAGTCTGTCCCGTACGTAAATGTATCGAAGGCGAAGAAGGAAAAACCCACAAGGTTAATAAAGACCTCTGCTGCGGCTGCGGGCTTTGTGTTCCTGTTTGTCCTGAAAAAGCAATTACTCTAAAAGAGGGTAAGGCTAAATTGCAGAAAACAGCATAGTGATTAAAAATATCCAGGAAGGATAGGTTAAAACACTTCCTGCATTACAATAGATATCAATATGCCGGAAATAATCCGGCATATTTTTTCTGTTTGTGTTAAAAACAGATAGAATTTGTCATTTTTTAGTAGGTATTAATGTAATATTTTCATACTGGTAATTGAGGCCAAGTTCTATATAATTTATGTTATATTAGTTGTTGGGTTTATCGTAAGGGAATAATGAATGGACGAGATCGGAACAGTTACTGAAGTTCTTCCAAACGGAAAGGTTGTTGTTAGCGTAGAGAGGACGAGTGCATGTGTCGGCTGCGGGATGCAGGGGCTCTGTTTTCCTGATGGAAGGAAAACAATGGATGTGCGCCTTACAACCGGGATGACCTGTGAAGTTGGGCAGAAGGTCAGGTTACGTATAGATTCATCCAGGTTTCTCAAATATTCTTTTATAGTATACCTTATTCCTATTCTCACGCTTCTGGTTGGCGCTGTTTTGGGCAGTATCGTGACAGGTAGCGATGGTGGTCAATTGCTTGTTGTGGCAGGTTCAATTGTCGGGTTGGCAGCAGGATTGTTACTGGTAAAAGGCTACTCCTCGAAGCTGGAGAGTAGTGGAGAAAGAGTAGTCGAAATATTAAATGACTGATAAAAAGGCAGAGAAAATTCTTGTTACGGGCGCTTCGGGTGTTGTGGGCTCTAGAGTCCTTACATACCTTATAAAAGAAGGATACGATGTAATAGCAACTTCTCATAAAAGACGTCCACCTGAAGTTGATATTCCCTTTGTTCGCGCGAACTTGGGGGATGCCAGGTCATGCTTCGAGCTGGTCAATAAATATCGTCCGGATATTGTTGTGCATACAGCAGCGAATTCGAATATAGATCTTTGTGAAATCTACCAGGAGCAATCTTGGCTCACGAATGTCGTCTCGGTTCAAAATCTTATAGGGCTTTCTCTATTGCTTGGATTCAGGTTTATCTATTTTTCATCGGAACAGGTTTATGGAGAGCATCCTGACGGCAAGAAGGGAAGTTTTGTAGAATCCGATTCAACAAGGCCGATGAATTTTTACGCAAAATCGAAAAAAATCGCTGAGGATGATATCCTTCAACATCTTGATAATTATCTTATTTTCCGCCTTTCGCTTGTTTATGGATGGGGCAGCGAATTTCACCAGAACTGGTGCGACCATCTTTTTGAAGATATTGAGGAAGGTATCCAGAGCAGATTATATTCTGATCAGTTAAGGACTATGATTTACGTTGAGGATATAGCCAAGGCAGTACAGGCTGCTATCGAGCATGATGATGTCGTCGGGGTTTATAACCTCGGCGGGGCAGAACCGATTAACAGGGATGAGTTCGGTAGAGAACTAGCCAGGGTTTGGGGATTTGATGAAGACCTTGTGGTGTCTGTATCCATGCAGGATTTTAATCCGGAGACCCCTCGCCCGATGAATTGCTCTCTCGACATTTCTTCGGTTAAGAAAGACCTCGGATATTCTCCCACACCGTTGAAAAAATCTATTGAACATATGAAAGCGAATAATCCGCATCCTCCGCTCAATCCACCGGATACAGAAAAATCCGAATAATATCCTTCACGGTTTTTCAAAATAGAGTATCTCCAATGGTTTTCCAAATTGTAGATTTGTGGTATCTTTATATAAAAATTAGGAGTTAATATGTCGGAAGGACTTCTGGTTGCGCGTAAAAAGGAAGATATTTGTATACTCCCTAAAATGTCAAATCGTCATGGCCTTATCACCGGTGCGACTGGTACTGGAAAAACCGTTACCCTGCAGGTGCTTGCCGAGAATTTCAGCAGTATCGGTGTGCCTGTTTTTCTAGCCGATGTAAAAGGTGATCTCTCCGGCCTTACTGTGCCGGGTGAAGATAAAGATGCTATCAAAAAACGCCTGAAGGAGATGGGTATAAAAGATTTTGAGTACCGTGGTTTTCCTGTGACCTTCTGGGATGTTTTCGGAAAAAACGGCCACCCGATACGGACTACAGTCAGTGAGATTGGGCCGCTCCTTTTCAGCCGCTTGCTGGGATTGAACGAAACACAGACGGGGACTTTAACTCTTGTATTCAAAGTCGCCGATGATGCCGGTATGTTGCTGCTGGATCTGAAAGATCTTCGCGCAATGGTACAGTTTGTGGGCGATCATGCCTCGGAATTTACGACTGAATATGGACGAGTTTCTACTGCCTCAATTGGCGCTATACAGCGCGGATTGCTTGCATTCCAGGAAGAGGGAGGAGATGCGCTCCTGGGTGAACCGGCTATCAACCTCGAGGACATGATGCAGACCGGTGACGGTGGATACGGGATGATTAATATCCTTGCAGCAGACCGGTTAATACAGACCCCGAAAGTGTATTCCACACTCTTACTGTGGCTTCTGTCAGAATTATTCGAGGAACTTCCTGAAGTCGGTGATCCCGAAAAGCCGCGCCTGGTATTCTTCTTTGATGAAGCTCATCTTCTGTTTGATGATACGCCAAAGGCTCTCCAGGATAAAATTGAACAGGTAGTGAGAATTATCCGCTCAAAAGGAGTAGGTGTTTACTTTGTGACGCAGCATCCAAACGATATCCCGGATGAAATACTGGCACAGCTTGGCAACCGTGTACAGCATGCCCTGAGGGCTTATACTCCGAAAGAACAGAAAGCCGTTAAAGCTGCGGCTGAATCATTCCGGGTAAACCCTGCATTTGATACTGAGCAAGCGATTACTGAACTTAGTGTCGGTGAAGCGCTGCTTTCATTCCTTGATAAAAAAGGTATCCCAGGTATGGTTGAGCGCGCATTGGTAAGGCCACCGCACAGCCAGTTAGGTCCGATCACTCCCGGTGACAGGACCAGGATTATTACTGATTCTCCAGTTTATGGTGCATACGAGGAAATTATCGATAGGGAATCCGCATACGAAAAATTGAAAAGTAAGGCTGAGAAAGCTGCGGATGAAAAGGAAAAACTCATCGAGAAAAAAGAAACGAAAAAAAGCAGCAGCAGGAAAGATACAGTGTTTGAGGCGGCTTTCAAGAGTGCAGCTCGTTCGATTGGATACCAGGTGGGGCGTCAGATTGCCAGGGGTGTTCTCGGTTCCATTTTTAAAGGCAGATAGATAAATATTTATTCTGATTGTTGTATTTTTTCTTTGTGTATCACTGCATTTTGCTAATATTAATCTAATTAAAAACTAATCTTTTACTAACAAACTACTTGTAATATTTTAATGCTTGTCTAATGGCAAGAAACAGCTTATATTTAAAGTATTACATCGAATATTTCTTTGTAAACTTGCATAAGCTAACAGAAATTTAAAGAGGGGGCTGTATGCGAAAGCGGATAGTATTATTTTTATTCTCAATGTTTATCGTTTCATTTTTCATCATCGCGTCCTTTTGGACGGAGTGGACTGAATATCCTTCAAATCCGATTTTTGATCCTGCAAACGCTTCCATTGATGCATATTATCCAAGTGTCCTTTATGATGCCTCTTCTTTCAGTGGGCACGGAATATCAGCTCCCTACAAGATGTGGTTCGATAGAGATGAGGGAGGTGGTATTGCTTTTGCCTATTCTAATGACGGAATTAATTGGACTGAATATAACAGCTCTGCACCTCTCAGTGGTCTTCAGGCGGTCGCTGACCACCCGGTAGTGGTTTACAATCCTTCAGGATTCGGAACAATCCCATCAGTAGGTACAGCCTACTATAGACTCTGGTACTGGTGGTATCCGGGAGGTTATACTTCAGTAAATGCTACCAGGACAGCGAGATCGCCTGATGGATTGACCTGGTACGAAGACCAGAGCATAACTCAACATGCTACTGATACTAACCTGCAGCTGATATTCGGCGCGCATGGCACTTATTTTTATCATAATTATGGTCCAGGGTATGTTATCTATAATTCTTCCGCGACTAATATCGGTTCATCCTCCATGGATGATAAAACGGATGACCAACCGATGACCTGGGCTTACCAGATGTATTACCTCGCTGCTGGCGAGGGAGGTACACCGAACGGTTCCGCGGAGCAGGAAGCTCTAGCATATAGCACTGATGGTTACTATTGGATACGTTACGGCACCACACCGGTCCTTATGGGCTCCGGTGTATCAACCGATTGGGATTATACGCATCTCTACGGCAGCACGGTTCTGTTGATAGGCGGCGTTTATCATATGTGGTATATCGGTTCGAACAATACAGCCGGACATACCGGGCTTTCGTATGCGCAGGGTATTGGGCATGCTACATCTCCGGATGGGCTTAACTGGACGAGGGATGCCGATAACCCGGCGATGCATATGACAGACGGTATTGCGTGGAGAGGCAGGGGTATTCATGCCCAGTGTGTTTTATACGATGCCGCTAATTTTTCCGGCAATGGAGACGCATATCCTTACAAGATGTGGTATTCAGGTGTAGATGCATCCAATAATCATACTATAGGCTATGCTTACATTCCCGGTGTGAATCAACCCCCTGTTGCTTGTTTCACAGCAAACCCAACGGAAGGGTATGCCCCATTGACTGTCGCTTTTAACGGTGGATGTTCATATGACCCTGACGGCGCTACGCTCACTTACAGGTGGGATTTCGGGGACGGCACAACAGCGATCGGGCTGACGGTGAGCCATACATATAATAATTCCGGCGAATATACCGTGATATTGACGGTTATTGATTCTGACGGCGCAAGGGACCAGGCTACGGATACAATCATTGTTAATAGTGATGTCACGGCCTGCTGTACTTGCGATTGCACGGAGCCGGTTATCGGTTATGCAGATTATATCACTGTTACGATGGATGGATCCTGCTCCTCCCAGAGGAACGGTCTCGAGATCGTATCGTACCTGTGGAATTTTGGTGACGGGACTACCGCAAGCGGCATCCAGGCTACGCATACCTACACGGAGGAAGGGAATTATTTTGTGGAGCTGGAAGTGATAGATGAGCTGGGTAATACCGATACTGCCACCTGTCTAAATATGGTTTACGCCCAGAAAATCCACCCGCCGTTTATAATCAGGCTAGAGAGGTCGTGGGACAGGAGCCTCTTCAAGGCCGCCGCTTTCCATAAAATAATCTGGAACGCAAATGCAGCTAATTCGAGTTATAATACTGTTGGATTCAGGATCTACCGTAAACTCGCTACAGAGCCTGATGAAAGTTATCAGCTTATAGGCAGCGTGGGGGCAGGTGTTAATGAGTTCACAGATAGTAATCTCCCTTACAAGGATTTATATTCTTACACTGTTTCGACTGTACTTGAAGGTGGTTACGAAAGCAGGTATTCCAATGCTGTCCAGAACAACATTGAATAAGATTGATGATAATATCTTAACAATTATTTTAAGATGGCTTTAAGTACTCTTATTCCTTTTTCCCTGTCAAATTCACGGTAAAATGCTATTCCGCCCATAACCTGTATGTATGGTGTTTTATCTATGCCGTTCGGTGGATATTGCAGTTTATAAGTAGCAAAGTTCTTTCCCTCTTCTGTATAACCATAGAGGTAATCCGCATCGGTTTTTCTGAATTGGATCCAGATTTGATTTTTTTCATCAGAAGAGAGAGATGAAAAACTAGGATAAAAATCGTAAACCGGAATGTTTACCTTCATTTTTGAAAACTCAAGGATTTTTTCTGCCCTTTCCTGGTTTATTTTTAGTTCTTCTTCGGATAATCTTTTGCGTTCGAAATTCTCCTTAATAATTTTTTTAATTTTTCCATATTTATAGAGATAGATTTCCGGTTTATCGGATTCACCATAAACAAGACTTCCATTTGGTAGGACGGTGTACAGCAATTGAACTGAACCAGTCATTGGTAAGATTAG
>JAFGBY010000162.1 GCA_016932915.1 Acidobacteriota bacterium
AAAGATTTAAAGATTAACGAACAACAAACAGAAATAACGTTTGCTTTAAGCATAGGGCCGGAAGGGTCCGTAAAACCAAAAGATTTTTTAGAAAAATATTTTTCTGAGATTGTAAATTTAAAAGAAATTCGTCGTATCCGATTACTTGAAGCGGGTTAATCCGTAGCCCGTCCTTTATCTCTCCCAATTAAAAAGTAGGATAGTTCGGTTAGAACCGGGGTGGATATCCTATATATAGAGGACGTGTACATCTATGAAGAAGGAATTGGTAATAAATGTTAATGTGGGTGAGACGAGATTAGCCCTGATAGAGGACGGTCAGCTTGCTGAAATTTTTATAGAGCGAACTTCAAAATCCGGCATGGCCGGTAATATTTACAAGGGGAAAGTAAAAAAAGTTCTCCCCGGAATGCAATCCGCTTTTGTGGATATAGGACTGCAAAAAGATGCATTCCTTTATGTATCCGATGTTGATGAGAGACTGAAAAACTTTGACCTGCTTGATGATGCTTTTTTCCAGAGTGAACCTTCCAATGAAAACGGACGAAAAACCAGGAGAAATCATTCCGATAAAGATATAAACGAACTCCTGGATATCGGGCAGGAAGTGCTTGTTCAGATATTGAGGGAACCGCTTGGTACAAAGGGAGCACGGGTAACTACTCATCCGTCGATTGCCGGAAGGTATCTGGTTTTAATGCCAACTGTAAGGCATATTGGCGTATCCAAGAAAATCAAATCTTTTACTGAGAGGAAACGGCTCAAACAGGTTGTTTCTCAGTTGAAGACCGAAGGGATGGGAATGATTGTCCGTACTGCAGCTGAGGGTAAAGATTTAAAGGAATTAAAATCCGACCTCAAGATCCTTATCAAGCGCTGGAAGATGATTAAAAAGACCAGTGATGCATCGGAACCGCCAGCCGTTGTATATGAAGATGAAGATCTGCTTATCCGAACACTGAGGGATATTCTCAGTGATGATTTCCAGAATATTCATATTGATGATAAAAAAGCTTTTAAAAGGCTGAAAAGCTATTTTACCGAATACAGCCCTCAACATAAGAAAAGACTGCACCTTTATGATAAAGACCTTCCAATATTCGAGGCATTTGACCTGGAAGAAAAATTGCAAAAGCTTTTCAGGAATAAAGTATGGCTCCGTTCAGGCGGGCACCTTGTAATTAACCAGACCGAGGCATTAGTAGCAATAGATATAAATACCGGTAAATTTGTTGGCGCTAAAAATCTTGAAGATACAATCCTTCAGTTAAATATGGAAGCGATAGAAGAAATAGTGCGGCAGATTCGTGTGCGTGATCTTGGCGGGATAATTATCATCGATTTTATAGATATGGAAATTAGATCAAACCGTAAAAAGGTAATTAATGCTTTTTACAGAGAGATGCGTAAAGACAGGGGCCAGTATAAAATCCTGCCAATTAATGAATTTGGGCTGCTGCAACTTACCAGGAAGAGGGTAAAAAGCAGTTTTGTGAAAACAATGAGCAGGTCTTGCCCATACTGTGACGGGATGGGATATGTAAAATCTAACGTCACAATCTGTAATGAAATAATGCGTGAAATAATCAAGCTTAAACCACACCTTGGCGGCAAGATGCTGGTCGTCAGGGCTCACCCGGAAATCGTTGATACGTTGAAGACTGAAGAATATGAATTGATCGAAAATATCGAGAAACTGACCCGTAAAAAAATCGAATTAAAACCTGATCTGAGCCTACACCATGAAAATTTTGATATTATGAGCATCTAAAACAGGAACGGAATATAAATGCTTTATAAGCGTTATTACTTTAGAAAAATAGGATGCTAAGTATGAGTAAAGTTAAAGTTCTCTCGTTTCTTTTTGTTTTTCTGTCTTTGATCATTCTTCCGGTGTTTGTAATTGCGGATAAAGGAGCTCCAGGCTTCTGGTCCGATGATTTAAATAAAGCGCTGGATGCTTCAAAGAAAAATGGAAAAATGATTGTTGTTCAACTCTATTCCGAGACCTGTCCCTACTGCAGCAAGATGGACAGAGAAGTCTTGAATCAGGACAGTATCAAGGAATTATGTCAGAAAGAGATAAATTGCGTAAGAATCAGCGGTGCTACGAATACTGACGGACAAAATCTTGTACAGAAGTTCCGTATTCCCGGTTTCCCTGTAACACTGTTTGTGGATGCTGATGGAATGCTTATAGATCGGATATATGGATATGTTCCACTTGAGAGGTATGTTGCAGGTATCCAGGATGTTATAAAACGTAATGACAGGTTCAATGAATCTCTCGAGACTGTCAAAAAAGATAAGAATAATATCGAAGCGAATTATTACGCAGCTGAAGGTTTTTACGAAAGAAAGAACTTCGAGGATTCCCTGAAATATGTTGATGTAGTTCTTAAAAATGATCCCAAAGGTACCAATCCACTAACGACTAAAGCATATATGTTAAAGGGGATGATAATTCTGGTTTCTCAACAGGACTATGTAAAATCACTCGAATTTTTTGAAATAGTTATCAACAAATGGCCAGCTTCAAACGAAGCTAAAAACTCATTATACTTAAAAGCCATGATTTTAATTGAAAAAGGTGAGACCAAACAGGGGAAAGACATCCTGCTGCAAATAAAGAAGAAGTATCCAAATGATGGGGCGCTTATCTCCAGGATTGATAAAATGCTTTCCAGGCTTGGATAATAAAAACAGGTAAAACAGAAACCCGAGGAAATACAATAATCCATATTACGGGCGAAGTGTAAACGCTAATAAATGCAGTGTTTTTGTGTGTTTTTGAAAAAAAATTTGAAAAAAACATCTCATTGGTTAAAATGCCATCTGCTAAGGAGTGGTGTTTAGATGAGCAGTAGCGTTATGCTTTCCCCGGAAAAAACAAAAGTATCGGAAATCGATAAGGAAGAAGTTCTTCGCCTACGCAAAATTGCGCGCGACCTGAGAATAAAGATAATTAATATGCTCGCCGAAGCGGGTTCGGGTCATCCCGGCGGTTCTCTTTCAGCGATTGATATAATAACGACCATCTATTTTCATTTTATGAAGATAGATCCTAAAAATCCAAAATGGCCCGAGAGGGATCGTTTTGTGCTTTCAAAAGGCCATGCGGCTCCGGCGCTTTATTCGGTTCTGGCGACCCTTGGATTTTTTGATGAAAAAGAATTAATGACCTTACGTAAGTTCCCTTCAAAGTTGCAGGGACATCCGGATAAATTGACAACTCCGGGTGTGGATATGAGCACAGGGTCACTTGGACAAGGGCTTTCGGTTTCCACAGGGATGGCGCTTGGCGCCAGGCTGGATAAAAAAGATATCAGGATTTTTACTGTCTGTTCCGATGGAGAACATCAATCAGGGATGACATGGGAAGCGGTTTTATCCGCGGCAAAGTTTAAACTGGATAACATGACAGTATTTATCGATAACAATGGCCTCCAGATTGATGGCAGGACGGATACCATCATGCCCGTGATGCCACTCAAGGAAAAATACCTTGCGTTTAACTGGAATGTCTATGAAGTGGACGGTCATGATATAGAAGCTATTATAGAAGCCGCTTATAAAGCAATCGCTCATAAAGGACAACCTTCCGTAATTATTTGCAAGACAATTAAAGGGAAGGGCGTTTCGTTCATGGAAGACCAGGTTTCATGGCATGGGGTAGCACCTTCCATGGAAGAAGCCGCAAAAGCGATCGAGGAATTAAAAGCAATGGAGATTAAGTAACGTGTCGGAAAAGCGTTTTATTGGTACCAGGAATGCCTACGGAGAATTTCTTAAAGAAATCGGAAAAGAAAATCCAAACGTTGTTGCCCTCGATGCAGATCTTTCATGTTCCACCCAGACGTGCAAATTTTATGATGAATACCCTGAAAGATTTTTTAATATTGGAATATCCGAACAGAATCTTGTAGGAACCGCAGCTGGCCTGGCAGCATACGGAAAGAAACCATTTATTTCGACGTTTGCTGTCTTTGCCTCGGGCCGTGCCTGGGAGCCAATTCGTCAATCATTATGTGTTCCAAAACTTCCGGTAAATATTATTGCCACACATGGTGGCGTTACAGTAGGAGCGGATGGCGGCTCACATCAGATGACAGAAGATTTTGCGATTATGCGTGCGCTTCCTAATATGATAGTATTATGCCCGGCAGATGGATATGAAACCAAGGCTATGCTCAGGAGGCTTGTAGAATATAATGATGGCCCAGCTTATGTGAGGCTTTCAAGGATCAAGTTTCCTGTTATATATGATGATAATTACAAGTTTGAAATCGGAAAATCCGATACACTTCGCGATGGGAAAGATATTACTATTATTGCAGTTGGTTATATGGTGCATGCTGCCCTTGAAGCAGCGGAACAACTAGCTGTGGATGGGATTGACGCGAGGGTAATTAATATGGCTAGCCTTAAGCCGATTGATGAAGAAGCTATAATAAAAGCAGCGCGAGAAACAAGGCGTATAGTAACTATAGAAGAACATCAGATTTATGGTGGGCTTGGTTCCGCCGTTGCCCAAGTTGTCGCTGAAAATCACCCAGTTCCAATGAGAATCATGGGCGTGCATGACAAGTTCGGTTTGTCCGGCGAAGCGGATCAACTTCTTGAATATCACGGCCTGACATCTTCCGGTATCGTCGAGAAAGTTAAATCGTTATTATAACCGGGTAAACTGAGTTTGCCCAATCAGACGAGATAATTTTTTTACATGGTGGATTACGACTCAATTAAATCCTCTGATATTATGGTTCATCTGAAGAACCTCTCCATGTCTTATCAACGTGGAGTGAATGCCCTGGATGATTTATCTTTCCAGATTAAAAAAGGGGATTTCGTTTTCCTCACCGGCCCGAGCGGTGCGGGTAAAACAACCCTGTTGAGATTAATCCTGAGGGAAGTCTACCCGACTCGCGGCGAACTTTTAGTAAACGGCAAGAATGTACCGAAGATACCTGATAACAAGGTGTTTCTTTTCAGGCGGGATATTGGCGCAATTTTCCAGGATTATAAACTGCTGAACAAGAAAACGGTTTTTGAGAATGTCAGTTTTGTTTTGAAGGTTCTTGGTAAACCTAAACGGGAACAACGCAGAAAAACATTCGATCTTCTAAGGAAAGTCGGTATTCAGCATAAACTGCACGCATTTCCTCCATCACTCTCAGGCGGTGAACAACAGAGAGTAGCTATTGCAAGGGCATTGGTGAATAGCCCAGCTTTACTATTAGCGGATGAGCCAACAGGTAACCTTGATCCTGATCTCGCGGTTGAGATTATGAAGCTTTTCCTGGATATCAACCACAGCGGGACGACAGTCATAGTCGCCACGCACGACCGTGAACTTATCCATATGATGGATAAGCGGGTGATAGCACTCGAAAGGGGTAAGGTTGTTCCATGGGGTTACAGGAAGCGTGTTTTTGATGATTTGAGGGAGGAGGAGTAGCGATGCTGGAGCAGTTATCGAACCTCAAATACTTTATCGTTGAATCTCTCTCAAACATCTGGCGTAACAAGATTGTAAACCTCCTTTCTATCGGTACGATCACGATTTCGCTTTTTATCCTTGGAATCTTTTTCCTCGCAGGACTTAACCTCTCCGCTGTCATCGAGGAATGGGTGGAGAAAGTACAGGTCAACATTTACCTTAAAAGCGATATTACGCAGAACAATTTTCTGTACTTAAAGGACCGGATTGAGACAAGCCCGGAGGTTGAGGAATACAAATATATTTCCACTCGCGATGCGCTTGATGATTTTAAGGATATCTTTAGTAAATATGAAACCTTTGCCGAGCAGCTGGGGGAAGATGTGTTCCCGGCTTCTTTTGAAATAAAGATAAAGAATGAATTTCGCACACCTGAGATGATTGAGAAATTTGCACAACGTTTTGAATCGATTAATGGTATCGAAGAGATTCATTACGACAGGGACTGGATTCAACGCTTGAATACAATAGTCAAACTGATTCAGCTCGCAGCCCTGGTTATAGGCGGCATACTTGTCCTTGCTGCTATTTCTACTACATCCAATGTAATACGTATGACTATTACTTCGCGTAAGGATGAAATCGAGATTATGAGGCTTGTGGGAGCTTCCAATTCGTTTATTAAAGGGCCGTTTTTCTTCGAAGGACTGATCCAGGGACTTTTGGCGGGTGGTTTTGCGGTTATAATGCTTTACCTGCTATATGATGTGACAAGCAATTATATTAAAACTTCAGCCGGGATGTTTTTTACCTTTATGGATCTTCAATTCCTTTCAGATATTCACATTGTCGTGTTCCTTATTGGCGGGATGCTGGTCGGGACACTTGGAAGTCTCTTTTCACTTGGCAGGTTTCTTAAGGTATAATTACCTTTCCGGATTAATCCATAATGAAAAAATATTTTACAGGTATAGATATCGGTTCAATAAGTACGGAAGTTGTTATCCTGGATGACAATGGGCAGATAATATCATCTGCAATAGAAAATAGTGGCAGGAGCGGGAGAGATACAGCAGACAGAGTGTTGGATTATTTAATGGGCCGGATTTCGGATTCTAAGAAGTTGGTGAACAGGATTGTCTCTACCGGCTACGGCCGCAACCAGGTTTCTAATGCTGATAAGACTTATACTGAGATTACCTGCCATGCGGTAGCGGCGAAGACACTTTTTTCTTCAACCGATACTGTCCTGGATATTGGTGGCCAGGATAGCAAGGCTATTAAGATATCCAGCGAGATGATTGTCACAGATTTCCAGATGAATGACCGCTGCGCGGCGGGGAGTGGACGTTTCCTTGAGGTGATGGCGCATGCTTTAGAGATGGATCTTGCTGAAATGGATAATCAATATTTTAAATCAGTCCAAACAGCAGAAATAAACGCTACCTGTACTGTATTTGCTGAATCCGAAGTTATATCACTTTTAAATGATGGAGTTGATGTCTCTTCAATTATAAGAGGAATTTACAGAAGCGTTGCCCGGAGAGCCTGCCAACTTTTGACAATAGTTAAACCGGGCCAGAACCTTACTCTTACCGGCGGTGTATCTAAAAGTAAAGCTCTTCTGGAAGAGATTGGACTGATATTCAATGGCCTTGTCAATCTACCTGATGATCCTCAAATAATGGGAGCATATGGAGCAGCCTTGCTGGCTTATCGTGATTTTAGAGACTGATTTGATATCTCAGAATTAATTAGATTCCAGTAAAGTTAACATCTCTTTCTTTATAGATTTTGCTTGAGGTATATTTTTTGTGTACATATCCTGTCTCTCTTCAGGATCTGTATCTAAATTGTACATTTTATCAGGGGCATTAGAATAAAAAATATACTTGATGTTACCAAGCACAACGGACCTGGTATGCGAGAGAAATTTTCGTCCATATTCTTCAGCTATTTTAAGGGAAGGTTTGATCTCACTTATTATGAATCTTTCCCTCTCATCGGAAAGAGGTATGGAATCTGTTTTCCCTGAATATTTGATATGGCAGGTATCCAGAACGGTTGAAAAAAGATCGAGTAGTTGAACCGGACGGTCGATTGTTTCAGCTTGTTTTTGTCCCGGATATTTAATTATAAGCGGGACATGTATCTCCCTGTTAGCAAGCGTTATACCGTTACCGTATATTCCCCAATCGCCTATGGATTCTCCATGGTCTGACATCAGAATTATAAATGCATCATTATACCAATCATATGTCTGTAATTTTGTGAGCAGCCGGTGTACTTCATCATCCAGGTAACGAAGCTGGGCGTTATAATTCATTAATTCTGCAATCTGTTTTGGATACTTTGCGAATTTTACGATATCCTCATCGTAGTACATATGTTTGTATTCAAGGATTGGATCACGCGGCTGCTGGGCATCCATATAATGAACATAAAGGAAAAAACTATTATCTCGGTTCTTCCTTATAAAAGATATAGCACTGTTGGTTATTTCCTCGGCGAGTTTAAAGGGTTTATATATTTTAACAAGAGGTGTGAAGAACCTGCTTGCCGGTCTCATCAGGCGAAACGGCAGAGTATCTGGTAGCGAGTTCGGCAATGCTTCATAATACTGAAATCCCTGAGACAATCCGAACATACTGTCAAGTTCAGTAAAGTTAGCGGAAACTGCTCCGGTAAAAAATCCTTTTTCGGACATTAATTCCGCTAATGTTGTGAAATCGGTTGATAAAGGATTTAAAAGCATTTCATCCGTCAACGGAGTTTCGGAATCTATTATTTCCTGGTTAAGCTTGTACTGGGCTCTATGTTTTTCCGAGTATAAACCAGTGAAAATGGATGCGAGGCTTGGAAGTGACCAGGAAGAATTGGAATATGCGTTTTTATATATAGTTGTTTCTTCAGCCCAGCCGGTTATTTTTGGCATTGTTATTTTATCGTAACCGAAAATCTCCATATTTTCGGTTCGCACAGAACTCATGTTGATGATAATCACATTTGGAGCATCAACTATGTAATGATTTTGTTCCAGGTTTTCAGCTTGTAATGGACTAGGTCCGGATGTTGGAGACAGGAAGACAAATAACAGGATTATTATATTAAAAATTACAATAATCACTCCACCAATAAAAGCAACCCTATTTATAAATGGTTTTTTATGTGACATGAACCATAGGACGAATCTTTTTCCGAATATGATAAAGATTGCCAGAATTAACAATATAATAGTGTTAATTATAACACCCCGAATCGAAAAACTGGTTCTTACTTCCAGTATGTTGATCTGGGCCCCTACAAGCAGGAAAAGCAGTAATACGGACTGAATCCAAAGGAATAAAATCTTCCTTCCTGATTCACCAACATTATTACTAAAATGGCTCCATATGAATGAGAAACCAATGCCGGAAACCAGGGTCAAAACAAGGGACATTGATTTAAACCTGGTGGGGAGATACATATAATAAATTGGGAAAAACTGGAGTAATGGAAGAAGAAGGGACCAGAAGTTAAAAAAGAAACTGTTATCCGCAGGGCTGAATTGTTTAACTGTTTTTATCAGATAAAGGATTAGAGCGGTGAAAAGAAAAACAAATATCCCGTAAAGTAGATAACTAATGAGGATGAGATCCTTTTTAATTACTGGTGAAGTAAAAAGGCTGATTAGAACATCAATCGAGAAGATTGTTGAAAAAATCAACATGTAATGTGTTTTATCACTTTTTAATATTTTTTTTAAATTGAACATAAATTTAGACTTTTGTTAAAAGATGTCCTAGTTTTTCTTTTTTTGTTTTCAGGTATCTTTTGGTTGTGTCGGTGGGATCAATTTCCAGTGGGATACGCTCAACAATATTTAATCCATAACCTTTTAAAGCGACGAATTTACGCGGGTTGTTGCTTAAGATCCTGATGTCTCTGATTCCCAGGTCGGCAAGTATCTGTGCCCCAATTCCAAAATCCCGTTGATCTGCCTTGAATCCAAGTTTTTCATTTGCCTCTACAGTATCAGCTCCTCTTTCCTGGAGTTCATAAGCCTTCATTTTGTTATGTAGACCAATTCCCCGTCCTTCCTGGCGCAGGTAAACCAGTATGCCCTTTCCTTCTTCTCCGATCATTTTAAGTGCCCGGTCTAGTTGTTCTCCGCAGTCACATCTTTGAGAACCAAATACATCTCCAGTCAGGCATTCTGAGTGAACGCGAACCAGGACTTTATCATCCGGTTTGATATCTCCCATCACCAGAGCCATATGAGTGTTTTCATCCAGAGTTGATGTATAGGTATGAGCAATGAATTTTCCATATTTTGTCGGGAGCTCGGGAGAAGCAACTTTTTCGACTAAACTTTCCTTTTGCAT
Source organism: Acidobacteriota bacterium (assembly GCA_016932915.1). Classification (GTDB taxonomy): domain Bacteria; phylum Acidobacteriota; class DATKUA01; order JAFGBY01; family JAFGBY01; genus JAFGBY01. Next base: position 9,805 of record JAFGBY010000162.1, read on the forward strand.
CCTGTAGCGGACAAGTTCGGCGACTGTGATAAGTTTAATTCCGTGTTCTTTTTTAAATTCTTTGAGGTCAGGAATCCTCGCCATTGTTCCGTCATCTTTCATAATTTCACAGATAACGGCTGCGGGGTAAAGCCCTGCGATTTTTGCCATATCAACAGAGGCTTCGGTCTGGCCGGTTCTTTTTAGTACTCCTCCGTCTTCAGCTCTAAGGGGAAACATGTGCCCTGGCCGGTTAAGGTCTTCCGGTTTCGTTTTCGGATCTATAGCTACTTTTACAGTACGTGCTCTGTCGGGAGCTGAAATTCCTGTTGTTGTACCTTCTTTAGCTTCGATGGATACACAGAATGCAGTCCCGAAGCTTGCTGTATTCCTCTCAACCATTAGAGGTACCTGGAGTTCATCGAGTCTTTGGTTGGTCATGGACAGGCATATCAATCCACGACCGTATTTAGCCATAAAATTAATAGCATCAGAATCACAAAACTCCGCGGCGATTACAAGGTCACCCTCATTTTCACGGTCTTCATCATCGGCGATGATAATCATCTCACCGTTTTTTAGCGATACTACTGCATCATCTATTGAATCAAATGTATCATCTTTATCTTGAATAATCTCGCTGTCCGCATTTTCTCTAGCCATTTTTTACTCCAGTTTTCACATCTTTCTACATCGGATATTTTAGAGCAAT
>JAFGBY010000010.1 GCA_016932915.1 Acidobacteriota bacterium
AAAGGTCTCACCATTTACCGCGACCGCAGCAGAGACAGCCAGGTTTTGACGATAGGAGCCAATCATGAACCGGAGACAAAACATGGCCCCCGCCAGAGACCAAAGGTTACCCAGGGGATAACAGAGCGCGTCAATACCGGATGTGGATATATATATGTAACAGTTAATTTCGATGAACATGGAATATGCGAGGTGTTCTCCAGTCTGGGTAAAGCGGGGGGATGCGCTTCAGCCCAATTGGAAGCAACGAGTAGACTTATCTCACTGGCGCTCCGGTCCGGCATAGAGGTCAATTCTATTGCCAAACAACTCCGAGCTATACGTTGCCCTTCCGTCTCGTGGGAACAGGGACGTCTTGTCATGTCCTGCGCAGACGCCATCGCCAGCGTGCTCGAAAAATATATTAACGGGTTTCAACGGCAGGAAAATTCCGCGCCGCCAGCAACTAAAACATGGACAGGACAATGTCCTGATTGCGGCAGCATACTGGTATACCAGGAAGGTTGCCATATATGTCCCAGTTGTGGTTATACCAAGTGCGGATAAGATAGTATCAGTACCAGCGAGGGGGAGGAATGGACAAGAACGGCACCTATTTCCTGGCTTTAAAACAAATTGCCAGACATGCTAACTCCGCTAAACCTCTCAAAAAAGCACTGACTTTGATTGCACGGAGAACATCTCAAGCAATGAAAGCCACAGGATGTTCTATCCTTCTTCTGAATCCCAAGAAAGAGCACCTCTTTATTCTTGCAGCCTTTGGACTAAGCGACCGTTATCTGCGCAAAGGCGCTCTTAATGTATACAAAAGCATTCCGGACATAATAAACGGAGAGATTACTACTGTACGTGTTTCTTCCGGTAATAACCATACACAATACCCGGAAGCAGCCGAATTGGAAAATATACATACAATTATTGGCCTCCCTCTTTTTCAGGAAGGAGAATTTATCGGTGAATTACGTCTCTACACATCTGATGAGCGGCAAATCTCAACCATTGATAAGGAATTTTTATCGGCAGTATCCAATCTAATTGTACTCACCATCGAAAAATCAGAACTTAATAATCTCCTTGCACAAAGTGAAAAAACGGGAAAGCCAAAACAGGTTAAACTGATCGATATAGCCGCTGCGACGGGTTCGGTATCAAGAACATCCGGATTCAGCCATCCCTCTGAGGATGAATTTGCTAAACTCCTCGATTTTTACCGCATCGAATGGCTTTATGAACCGAAGTCCTTCCCCCTGGCATGGGAAGGTAAGAAAATTACAGAAATGTTCACCCCTGATTTTTATCTGCCAGAGCTGGACCTGTATATAGAATTGACGACTTTACGCCAGAAACTCATAACGGAAAAAAACCGTAAGATCAGAAAGATACGGGAACTTCATCCTGAAATACACATCAAGCTTCTCAATAAAAGCGATTACTATAAACTGCTTGCCAAATACGGCTATGGCCCTTTAGGTGGCAGTAAAGTCGAAGGAATCAACAAGGTGCTGTTCAGCCACACACAAATACAACGCCGTGTTATATCTCTGGCGAAAAGAATTTCTCAGGACTATCAAGACCGGAATCTGGTACTGGTCGGTGTACTTAAAGGTGTTATTTGTTTTATATCCGATTTGATGCAGCATATATCTATTCCCGTCAACGTAGAGTTCATGGCAATATCCTATTATGGCACAGATAAGGAGCAAGCTGTTAAAATCACCAAAGACCTTGACGCGAGTATCGCCGGACGCGATGTGCTGATGGTTGAAGATATCGTTGATACGGGAATGACTTTGAACTACCTGCTCAATCATCTATATGCTCATAATCCTGCCAGCCTGAAAGTCTGTGCACTTCTGGATAAGCGTATTCGCAGATTGGTAGATATTCCTATCGACTATATAGGTTTCGAGATACCGGATGAGTTCATTGTAGGCTACGGACTGGACTATCACGGAGAATACAGGAATCTCCCATTCATAGGAGTCTTGAATCCTGAAATTTTCTAGCGGTAAAAAATAAATGCCCCAAGTAACCTTACTTTATCGGTTCCTCATCTCCCTCAACGCTTTTCAGCCCTCGCCTACCTTGCGTCGGTCCTCTGCCTCCCCGATCCAGTTTGATTACTTGGGACTTTTTTACGTTAGCATACTTTTATGTTTTTGTCAATAGTTCATATCTACGTGCAAATAATACCCGTTATGGCGCTTTCTTCCGCATTAATATAATTATAATGCCATGCCCAGATACCAATTCAATATATGTTGACCCCAGATTAATGTGACAATCGCGGCAAGAGTTAAAAAAGGACCGAAAGGGATGGCATCCTTTCTGGATTTTATCCTGGTCGCGATAAGCAGGGCCGCCAGCAATCCTCCTCCCACTATTGCTATAAATATCGCGACAATAATAAGCGGGTAACCGGCCAATAGCCCCATCAATCCAGCCAGCTTTACATCCCCCCATCCCATACCACCACGAAAAATTAACGCTACAATAAAGAAAAAAACAAATCCGATTGCAAAACCGATAACTGCATCCACAATCCAAATAGGATTACCCATTCCGGCAGTAATTCCGTAAGGTTCATAGCCTGCAATTGAACCGGCCACAATCATAATCAGGGCAGCTACTGCCGCAGGATAGATGATTTTATTAGGCAGAATCCCATGTTCCATATCGATCACGAACAGCACGATGAAGACAAAACTGTATAAAGCAACGATAAGTAATTCCCATCTTAACCCGAAATGCCATAACAAGAAGACCAGTAATAAGCCGGTGAATAGTTCTACCAGAAACACCCTCACCGGTATGGATGATTTGCAGTATCTACAATGCCCTTTTAACAACAGATAACTTAACAGCGGAATCAGATCACGGCGGGGTATTTTACGTTCACATGAAGGACAATGTGAAGGCGGAGAGATAAGAG
>JAFGBY010000163.1 GCA_016932915.1 Acidobacteriota bacterium
CACAGAACTCGTGCCATACAAAATGATACACGCTGTTTGCTGCTTCATGGAATCGATAGCTTTCAAGCGCCTGGTCAACTTCTTTAATTACCTGGTTTGTGCGTATTTTCATCCAGCGGTTGGCCGCACTTAATTCTTCAATAGAGTACTTGATATCAAGGACGGAATCATCGAGATGCATCAAAGCGAAACGCGCAGCGTTCCATATCTTGTTCATAAATGCTCGGTATCCCTGAATCCTCTTAGGGTCAAGAGGTATATCAGCGCCAGGCGAGGCAAGGATAAGCAGCGTAAATCGTACTGCATCTGTTCCATACATATCCATAACATCTAGCGGGTCGATAACATTTCCGCTCGATTTACTCATTTTCTTGCCGTGTTTATCCCGAACGAGTCCGGTGAAATATACTTCTCCGAATGGGATGTCGCCCATGAACTTCAGGCCCATGGTAATCATCCTGGCAACCCAGAAGAAGATAATATCAGGTGCCGTTATAAGTACACTGGTCGGGTAATAAGTCTCCAGGTCTTTCGTTTTATCGGGCCAGCCTAGAGTAGAAAAAGGCCAGAGCTGTGAAGAGAACCATGTATCCAGTACATCTTCTTCCTGAGTCAGATTGGCTCCACCGCATTTAGGGCATTTCGTAGGATTCTCCTCGGCAACAATTGTCTCTTTACAATCTCCGCAATACCAGGCTGGTATCTGGTGTCCCCACCAAAGCTGACGGGATATACACCAGTCTCTTATATTTTCCATCCATTCATTATAAATCTTGATGTTGTTCTCCGGCATGAGTTTAACCCGGCCTTCATTAACCGCTTTAATAGGCTCCTTAACCAGTTCAGTCATTTTCAGAAACCATTGTGTCGAGATATACGGTTCTATAATCGAGTTGCAGCGTTGGCATCTTCCAACTTTATGAGTATATTTTTCTATCTTCTGCAGGTAACCCTTGGCTTCCAGTTCTTTAACTATCTCTTCGCGCGCTTTAAAGCGTGTCATACCTTTAAAATGCAGAGCGTTTTCATTCATATGGCCGTGTGTATCAATTACTACAACGGACTCAAGGTTATGACGAAGTCCAGCTTCGTAATCGTTTGGATCATGAGCAGGCGTAATCTTTACCGCGCCTGTACCGAATTCCGGGTCTACAAAGTCATCCATTATTATTGGCATCTCTCTGCCAACGAGTGGCAGGATAACTTTTTTGCCATGATGTTTGGTAAAACGGGTGTCTTCCGGATGAATAGCTACTGCAGTATCACCCAGCATTGTTTCAGGACGTGTTGTTGCTACAACGAAAAATTCATCTGAGTCTTTTACAGCATATTTTAAATACCATAGTGATGAGGCTTCCTCGTAATGCTCAACTTCAAGATCTGAAATCGCAGTATGGCACTGGGGACACCAGTTGACCATGTATTCGCCTCTGTAAATAAGGTCCTCATGATAGAGCTGAACGAATACTTTACGTACTGCTTTGCTAAGACCCTCATCAAGAGTAAAGCGAAGGCGGCTCCAATCACAAGATGCTCCCAGCCGACGGAGCTGTTTGAGAATAATATCACCATATTCTCTTCTCCACTCCCAGACTTTCTCGACGAATTTCTCTCGGCCGAGTTCTTTTCGCTTAATATTATCTTTAGCAAGTTCCCTCTCTACAACCGCCTGTGTTGCGATGCCCGCATGGTCTGTGCCCGGCAACCAGAGCGCATCAAAACCTTTCATGCGTTTCCTGCGGGTTAGCAGATCTTGCAGGGAGTTGTTTAAAGCATGTCCCAGGTGCAATCTTCCTGTGACGTTCGGCGGAGGGATAACAATGCAAAATCTTTCTTTATCTGATTCCGGGTCGGCCTTGAAATAGCCATTATTTTCCCAGATTTCATACCATTTCATTTCCACTTCATTTGGGTCGTACTGTTTCTCTAGAGGTTTCACTGTCATATTACAATCCTATATTCTGATTTTAAGTCTAATATCTTACTTTTCGCCTATGTTTATTTCAAGGAAAAGATTGACCGGACATAATATATAATAGTAGCTTTCCAGATTAAAAAAACGGGGCATTTATCAAAAAGCCCCGTTTTATTCTTAAAAACCGAATGTTATTCAGTATAATAATCGATCACCTTTTTTATCTGCGCTTCACAGACTGCACAGAAAGGCTTCAATCCCTTACTGAACATAAGACAGTCGATCATTGGCCTGTAAAGCCCTTTACTGGAATAACCAGCGCCTTCAAACACGCCTACCTTACCCCAGTATTTACTACTCTCTAGGTACTTGTCCTGTTTTTCCTGGTTGCTTTTGGATAGCGCTTCTGATTCTTCCTCAGCTTGCCTTATTGCATCCCAGGAAGCTTTTTCTCGATAGAGTTTAGATATTTTATCGCGGTAATATCCTCTTTTTTCCTGGTATTCAGCATCAGCTTTATCGAAACCTTCTTTTTCCCACGGAGTCGGGACCTCGATGCCTTCGCTTAGCAGGTTTTTCCATTTTGGATTTGCTGGATCAAGCAGGGCGGTGATGTTTGGCTCGAGCGGTTCAGTGCCTGATGGGTAGAATTCATTGTATGCGGTTGAAGATGAGTAATACTCATCCGCCAGGCCGCCGAAGAGGTGGCCGAATTCGTGAACCATCACGTATTCTTTCCATTGATTGTCGCTAGTGAATGTCGCGAAGAAGTTATAAATACCTCCTCCACCATAGCGTTTATGGTTAATCATAATAAGCACTGTGTCATATGGTACATGAGCGATGATATCTCTTAATGATTTATTATCCTCGGTCAGAATATACCTGGCGCTCCCAAGTGAGTTAAATGTTGCGCTGACAGCCGTTCTACGATAAATATTTGAACGGGGTTCGTCGATACCCGTTTCCTCTGATGGAAAGTAAACTCCCCAGATATTGAACTTATCCATCATTGATTTAAAAGGTTCCCACTTGAAGAAAATCTTGGTGAATTTATCGAAGTCAGCCGGGACTTTTTTGCTTTCGTTCTGTGTATAACCTTCAGCAACTATAACAATATCAACTTTGGTATGCGAATCACCGCTTTTATGAAGTTCAAATACTTTCACTCCATCTTTAAGGGATTCCCTCAGTATGCTTACGCTGTCCGGGTTGATTTCATGAGCGAAAATCTCGTAGAGTTTCTGATATTTATCTCTATGAAACATTTTAAAAATTATCGGTTTCTTGGGGTAGGGGATCATCGCTGTCTCGTGATAAGTTCTTTTAACTCCATTCAAAGCCGGGCCTGTGGTTTTATATTCACCAAAGTAGCTATCGAAACCTTTTGAGTAGATAAGTTCACCGTTGGCTTTATCGAATACCTGTACATAGTATCTTCCGAGATTAAAATTATCTATCAGATTCTTCATACTACCAGCCCAGATTCCCTGCTGGTATACCTGGTCGATGGCGATTATCTCTGTTCTCGCATCGCCGGTATGGAAGTAATCCACCCTCATTGTTTTATCGATGAAATATTTATCGAACATAGCTTCTCCTGCTCCAAATGCAGTTACGGAAAACAGGATCAGTAACAGTGTTACCGTGATTTTTTTCATCACTGCTCCTTTCATTGACTGCTTTCCATTATATATAAAACATGATTTATAACAATGATGATGCAATGTAGCTTGAATCAGAGCAGCTTTTTGAATTGTTATGATTTGATGACAATACGTGAGTGGATAAGAGAGAAGTTTTCAGGCTTGAAAACACAGAAATCTTTGAGGAACAAATAGTTTATTTTTCTCGTTACTTAATTTGATTATAAAATGCTAATGTTTATAATCGATAATTGAGTTGAAGAATTTAAAAATATAATACTGATTCGTTTTATATTTTATCAATTTATCTTGGAGGATCATATGGCAAAAAAAGTTGTTTTAATTTTGTTAACTGTATTTTTATGTACTCTTCTCTATGCTGAAGATAAAGAAGTAAAAACTTCTGTAATCCAATTACCTAAGCCTGACCTGAAAGGGACAATGTCCGTTGAGGAAGCGATTCAGAACCGCCGTACCCGTAGATCGTATGCAGATACCCAGATTACACAGAAGCAGCTTTCACAACTGCTTTGGGCATCACAGGGGATTACAGGAGAAATGAAACGGATCAGCTTAAAACTTCGAAGTGTTCCTTCAGCCGGGGGTTTATATCCTTTGAAAGTTTATGTGGCCATCAGAGAAAAAGCCGTTACAGGAATTGAGGCGGGTATATACCTTTATGAACCTGAATTTAACCTGATTAAACAGGTAGTTTCCGGTGATAAATCGGCTGAATTAACTAAGGCTACAGATCAGTCCTGGGTAGGGAATGCACCTCTCTGTTTCATTATTACTGCAGAACCCAAGATCACGATGCAGAAATACTGGCATCGCTCAATGCCGTACATCTACATGGAAGCCGGTCACCTTGGACAGAATCTCCAATTGCAGGGCGAAGCTCTCAAGATGGCATTATGTCTCGACGGATGGTTTCACGATGAACAAATTATTGAGTTGTTAAATTTGAGTTATTATGAAATTCCAATTTATATAATATCCGCAGGAATGAAACCGGCTCAAGAAACCGATCCGTTCTAAATATACATACAATGTGAGAGCCTGTTCTTCTTGCTACTCTTCGGGACAGGCTTCCCGGCGACAATTTTTTTTAAAAGTGCGAGCAGGTGAATCGAAGATCACCTGCTCCGAAATGTTTTGTTCGGGGTGCGATAGCATATCACACCCCGCAAAAGAAACGTCATTCCGGCGGTAAAATATAAATGTGAATTGGTACTGCTATGCAATTGATTTGATTACTGATCAACCAGCAAAGAAGCCGGAATCCTTAGGTCAGTACTGATAATGAGCTATTCGCGTTTTCTGCAAATGACTTAGTAGTATGTAAAAATATGCAGACTTCCGCTTTCGTTTTAAACTACAGCGGATTAATCCGCTTTCGCGGAAATGACTCCTTATCTACATATCCCCTTCATCCGGAAAAACAATTTGTATCAAGTACCGTCTGAGATATAATATCCCCTTGATTTACAGGGGTTAACTTTTGAGTAAGAACCTTTACACATTAATAATGGCGGCTGGGAAGGGGACACGGATGAAGTCCGCTCTGCCGAAGGTTCTGCACAAAGTAAATGGAAAGCCGGTAATCGATTATGTAATCTCTGCATCTTCACCATTTAAACCCGAATTTATTACTCTTATTCTGGGGCATGGCAGGGAAATGGTCGAAAAGGAACTGCCATCATTCCTTCCCGCCGATAGCCCGAAAATCAGTTTTGTCACACAGGCGGAGCAGAGAGGAACCGGGGATGCTGTAGCCTCAGCAGCTGATATATTTAAAGGTAAAAAAGGCGATCTATTAATCCTCAGTGGCGATACACCTCTGCTTACTGCAGAAATCTTGAGAGAATTCTATAAGGATTATAAAAATTCCGGCAATGAACTTTCAGTTTTTACTATGGAACTCGATGATCCAACTGGATATGGCAGGATTGTGACAGATAACGATGGGCATATTACAGCTATTGTTGAACACCGAGATGCAGATTCAGAAACTTTAAAAATTAAAGAAGTGAACGCAGGCATCTACATAGGTGATGTACAAAAGATTTTCTCTTTTCTCGATAAACTTGGGACTGATAATGACCAGGGAGAATATTATCTTCCTGATTTGGTCAAAGTATTTATAGAAGAAAACTTGCCTGTAGGTAGATTTATATGGCCGCATTCAAGCGACCTGATGGGAATTAATACAAGGAAGGAATTGGCGATGGCCGATAAATACCTGAGAATGCGAAAACTTGATGCGCTAATGGACTCAGGAGTAACAATATATGATCCGGATACTACATATATTGAAGAACAGGTCATGATAGAGCCTGATGTCACTATTTTTCCTGGTGCGGTTATAACCGGGAAAACTGAAATTGGAAGTGGCACTGTAATCCAACATTATTGCAAGATTCACAACGTAAAAATAGGTAATAATACAGTTATAAATTCTTTTTCTCATCTCGAAGATTCGATTATCGGAGATGAGTGCGCCATCGGCCCATATGCCAGGTTAAGGCCAGGGAACAAGCTTGCCAATAAAGTTAAAATCGGAAATTTTGTCGAAGCTAAAAAAACAGAGATTGGCAATGGTTCAAAGGCGTCACATCTCACATACCTTGGCGATGCCATAATAGGCGAAGGTGTAAATATAGGCGCCGGTACCATTACATGTAATTATGATGGCTGGCTTAAACACAAGACGGTTATTGAGGATGGTGTTTTCGTCGGTAGTAATACTGAGATAGTTGCTCCTGCTGTCATCGGGAAGGGCGCTGTGATTGGCGCTGGAACAACTGTTACCGATGACGTTCCTCAGGATGCTTTGGCTGTCAGCCGTGTCGATCAGAAAAACATTGATGGTTGGGCTGCGAAAAAACGAAAAAAAATGAATGAACAGGTAAAGAAGTAAAACCATGTGCGGAATTGTTGGATATATAGGCGATAAAAAAGTTTCAGAAGTAATCATCGAAGGATTACGGCGGCTCGAATACCGGGGGTATGATTCTGCTGGAATCGCTGTAGTAGATAGGGATGGAACCCTCTCAATGCAGCGAAGTGCCGGGAAATTGACGAGACTATGTGAAAAACTTGAAAAGAATCCGATAGATCATGGAACCTATGGTTTGGGTCACACCCGTTGGGCTACACATGGTAGGCCGACTGAAGAAAACGCGCACCCACACACCGATAATGATGGGAAAATCGTAGTTATTCATAATGGTATAATTGAAAACTATCTCGAATTAAAAAAAGAGATGGAGAGTAAAGGCCATCTCTTTAAAACTGATACTGATACCGAGGTCGCGGCTCATCTAATCGGGAAAAATTTTGATGGTAGTCTAATTGATGCTGTAAGGATTTCAATCCCGATGCTCAGGGGACATTACGCTTTTCTAGTTATAGCTGTAAATGACCCTGATAAAATTGTTGCAGTTCGTAACGGACCGCCGATTGTTATAGGGCTTGGGGAAGACGAAAACTTCGTTGCATCTGATATTCCGGCAATTCTTCCTTACACCAGAAAAATGGTATTTCTAAATGACGGTGAAATTGCGGAAGTTACTCGAAAAAATCTTAATATCTATGATTTTAACGGTGAAAAGATCGAGCCGGATGTGCAAACGATCAACTGGGATCCGATTCAGGTTGAGAAGGGCGGATATAAACATTTTATGCTGAAAGAGATTTTTGAACAGCCACGGGCTGTCCGGGATACTCTATACGGCAGGATAGCCCCAGAGGAGGGGGATGTATATATCTCGGAAATCAATCTTGATGAAGAACAAGTCAGGAAGATAAACAGGATTATTATAGATGCTTGTGGGACATCCTGGCATGCCGGTTTAGTTGGCAAGTTTTACCTGGAACAATTGACCGGTTTACCGGTTGAAGTGGATTACGGTAGTGAACTGCGTTACCGCGACCCGATTGTGAATGAGAATACACTTGGGCTAATTATTACCCAATCAGGTGAGACTGCGGACACAATCTCGGCTATGCGTATTCTTAAAGAGAAGGGTGCCCGTCTGGTCTCAATATGCAATGTTGCAGGATCGATGGCTTCCCGTCAATCTCATGGCGTTGTATACACACATGCCGGCCCTGAGATCGGTGTAGCTTCCACAAAAGCTTTTACATCGCAATTGATAGCCTTGCTATTAATCGCTGTCCATATTGGCAGGCGGAACGGTTTTCTGAAAAAAGAAGAAGCTATGAATATCCTGGAAGATATGATGAAACTGCCGCATCATATGGAAATCGGTCTTGAGCATTTACCGGGTAAACTGGAGGATATAGCGAAAGAACTGTCGAATAAACGTGATTTTCTTTATCTTGGAAGAGGGCTCTGTTACCCGATAGCGCTGGAAGGCGCTTTAAAACTAAAAGAAATATCGTATATTCATGCTGAAGGATATCCTGCGGGCGAGATGAAACATGGGCCTATTGCGCTTATAGATGAAAACATGCCGGTGGTTGCTCTAGCTCCTGGTGATAAAGTTTATGAAAAGATGCTTTCTAATATCGAGGAAGTTAAAGCGAGGGATGGTATAGTACTCGCGCTTGTTGATACAAATGACACGAATTTAATCGGTAAGGCTGATTATATTATTGAATTACCAATTGTGCCGGACCTGATGAAACCAATTCTCTATACTGTACCTTTGCAATTGTTGGCGTACTATATTGCTGTCAAGCTTGGAGCTGATGTTGATCAACCAAGGAACCTCGCGAAGAGCGTGACAGTAGAGTAGATAGAAGCAAAAACATTTCATTTCTTTGAAATTTCATCATAGAATTAGCAGTCGAAATGATAAATGTACATTAACATAGGGGAGAATAAACTATGAAAATTATTACTTTTTTTGCCAGCAGGTTTGTTGCTGGTGAGACAATGGATAAAGGAATAAAAGCTACAAAAAAGCTGAATGATAAAAACATTCTTTGTACGATGGATATTCTCGGCGAAGATGTGAATAACAAGGAAGAAGCTGAGAGATTTGCAGATGACTATATTAAACTGCTCGAGGAAATCTCAAAAACCGGTGTAAACTCAAATGTTTCTATTAAGTTATCTATGACAGGTCTGATGATTGATGAGGATTTCTGTCTTAAGAATACTGAAAGAATTATAAAAAGAGCCAAAGAACTTGATAATTATATCAGGATTGATATGGAAGGCTCCGATGTGACTGATATGACTCTTCGTATATTTAAAACCTTGTATAAAAAATATCCGAAACATGTCGGTATAGTTCTTCAGGCGATGCTTTTCAGAACTGAAAAAGATGTGGAAGAAATGAACAAACTGAAAGCGCGCGTGAGAATCTGTAAAGGTGCTTACAAAGAACCTGTTAGTATCTCCTGGAAGAAGATGGATGACATCCGTATAAATTATATGAAAATGGTTAAGTTATTAATCGATAAAGGTGTTTATCCGGGTGTTGCAACACATGATAGCCAGATGATCAAAGCTACCCTTGATTATGTAAAAGAGAAAAAGATACCAAACGAAAAATTTGAATTCCAGATGCTCTATGGTATTGCTCGCGCAAAACAGCAGGAACTTGCAAGAGATGGTTATAATGTAAGAGTTTATGTGCCTTTTGGAACTGCCTGGTTCCCATATTATTTCAGAAGATTGCGTGAGAAAAAAGAAAATGTATTCTTTATTATGAAGCATTTCTTTGGAAGATAATCACAGGCAATCAAAATAATGAAAAAGAGAAATGAATACAGGCTCGACCTGCTGAATTGGCAGCAGGTCAGAGAGCTTGTTCCTGATAAAATTGATACTGTAATCCTGCCGTTGGGAACAATGGAGGCTCATGGTGCAACAGCCATTGGAACTGATTCTATTCTTGCTGAGAGAATCTCCGAGAGAATGGCTGAAAAAATGAATGTACTTGTGGCTCCAACGTTGAACTACGGGATTACTAATTCACTTCTTGCTTACAATGGATCTACATCCCTGAGTAACGAACTTTATCAAGATCTTATCTACGAGATTCTGGAAGGCCTTTTCCGGATAGGATTCGATAAGATAATCATTATTAACGGTCACGGTGGACAGGATGAAGAAGTGAAAGAAGTAGTTACTGAGTTCAGCAAGGATACAGAGGTAAAAATAATACTGTATCATTGGTGGGAATATGTTGCTCAGATAAGAAATGATGTTTATGGCCTGGAAAGCAATTTAGAGGGCGGACATGCAGGGCTTGAAGAAACAGCAATGATGGTTGCTCTTTGTCCTGAAGGAGTCCAGAAACATCTGTATTCTGAAAAGCTTGTTTATCACCCTTACCCAGGTGTAAAGGTAATGCCTATGCCCGGGACTATCTTCTATTCAAAAGAATTGCCCCCCCCAGATTTTGACCCTGAACGAGCAGGAAAATTCGCTGATGCTGTAGTTGAACATATAATCAGTATGAGCGAAGACATAATCTCTAAATGGAATATCTAAATTAAAACCGGCAGGCTTTTCAGCCTGCCGGTGTCGTAGTGAAGAGGTTACCCCTGTAGCTCTCAATTTAGCTCAAAAGGTATTGTTACAAAGAGCAAAAATATTTCTGATACTTCACCTCCTTTCAAGTAGATTTTGTGAATAAACTTGAAAACCCCGCTTCAAAAGGGGCGTTTTGGGGAGGGGAAGGTGAAGCGGGGTTAGGCGGGATAAGAAAATTATAAAATTTGGGTATATATCGGATGACATTAACTTTTTATAATCTTCCATATTTAAACCCATATTATTAGTCCGAAAAAATTAAAAAAAAATACCGCCAAATTACTTTGGCGGTCCGACTAACTCATTTATGAGTCCCGAAACTCTGCGTCCTATGGTCGCCCATAGTTTGCTCTGAGCAAAGTAAAAACTTATTACTAAGCAATAAAAGAACGTATTACATCTTGATTTTAGGTGATTTGTGGAATAATTCTGTGATATCTATCACCAAAACGGAAAAAATATAAAGATTATTCATTTTTCTTTCCCGATTTTGCCTGGTCGGTATTGATTTGACATCAGAATGATTTTTTTATAAAGTATAAAAAGAATCGATATGGAAGGAGATTTTGCATGAATCCAAAAAAATTATTATCTCTATTGATTGTTTTATCTCTGGCTTTCTTTGTAGCTGGTTGTGGAGATAAAACAGAGGATGCCGTCACAGTTGGTGGTGGAATGGGGCTACAGGAGCTGATCGCTAAAGATGCATCAGGTTTTTTTGTTGTAAATATCCGCTCAGCCATAGACGGTGGTCTCTATGATGAAGTAATGGATGATGAAGCGAAAAAAGATGTTGAAGATTTTAAAGCTAAAACCGGTATTGATCCTAAAAAAGATATTGATTCCGCTGTAATGGTTTTAATTGGCGAACTGGATATGGATGGTGGACAGAGTGAACCCGATTTCTATGCGGTTATTTCCGGAAAATTTAAAAAAGATACAATCATTTCTGCTATAAAGAGTGGAAAAGACGCAAATATAACCGAAGAAAAAGCAGAAGGATATAATGTCTACTTTATAAAGAAGGATAATGAGACCAAGAAAGACAGTTATATGTATTTCCATAATAATGATACCATTATCATTGCGAATACAGCAAAAGCTGTCGTTACAGGCATTAAAACCATAGAAGGAAAAATTCCTTCTATTGAAAAGAATGAAAAAATGCTTGCCGCCTATAAAAAAGCCAAGAAAGATCATATGGTCTGGGGTTCCTTTATTGTTCCTATGGATAAAGCAGCTGAAGCGCCAATGCCTATGATGGCCGCTTTCAGCAAAATGGAAGGAATTTATTTAGGTGGCACATACAAGAAAAGCAAGCTGGAACTTGATATAATGCTATATGCGCCTGATGTAAATTCTTCAAAAGAAATGACAACCGCACTTACTGGCATGCTGGAAATGATTAAAGGTTTTGCAGCTGAAGAACCAGCAGCGCTTGAAGTTATGAATAACATCAAGATATCCCAGGAGAGTGATGGAGTAAGCATTAACCTAACTATGACAAAAGAACAGATGGAAATGATGAAATCAATGGGATCTCCCATGTAAATTTTCATCTTAAAAGTATGTTTTTTAAGCCGGCTTCTTTGC
>JAFGBY010000164.1 GCA_016932915.1 Acidobacteriota bacterium
AACCTTACGATAAGGGATACTCTTACCCACCGCGCTGGATATAAAAGTTTTGATGGTGACCTCCTCTGGTACCGTACAGGATATTCCAGCGATGAAGTGTTGAAAAGATTCGAGAAGATGCCGCTTAAGTACGGGATAAGAACGCGTTATGGCTACAGCAATATCATGTTCATGGTGGCCGGTAAAGTGATTGAGAAAATCAGCGGTAAATCCTACTCTGAATTTATAAATGAACGTATATTCAAACCACTTGAAATGGATAACTCATACCTGGAAGCTCAAGCAATAAAAAACAACCCCATGCTGGCAAAGCCATACAAAGGAGAAATAGAAATACCGTTCGAGGATTTTGATGTGATTGCCCCTGCTGGTGGAGTGAATACTACAGTCGAAGATTCACTTAAATGGGTTAATATGCTCCTGAAAAAAGGGCAAGTGGGCGATAAACAGGTATTATCCGGTAACATTTATTCTGAACTGGTTTCACCTCAATTCGTAATCCCGGTTAATGGCATCCAGAGGGCAGCGGGTATCAGCTTCAATCATTATGCATTGGGATGGTATACATATGAATATAATGGAAAAACCGTGGTTATGCACCAGGGTGGCCTGCCGGGTTACATTTCCGAAATCGTACTTATTCCGAGCGAAAATACCGGTTTTGTTATATTTTCAAATGAACTTAATCTCTTACCCATGATGCTGGTTTATAAATTGCTGGACGAGATACTGGGTATCCAGGGCCAGGACTGGGCAAAGCAGGGATTGATGTACAACTCTATGATCACGGAACATGATAAGATGATTGAAAAGGAACTGTTAGAGAAACAAGCTAAAGGTACAAAACCGACTTTAAAGCTGGAGGATTACACAGGTAATTATCATGATGATATGTATGGGAATGCTAGGATAACCTTCAACGATGGAACCCTTTCGGTGCAGCTTCTTCCACCGAATGGTGAGTTAAAAAGCAAACTTGAACATTATCAGGGTGATTCTTTTCTTGTAAAATTTAATGATGATTTTATTCCACCCGGACTGATTGTATTTGCTTTCGACAAGGGTGGAAATATAGTCGGTTTCAGTTTTAAAATCGATATCAATGATTTTAATTTTGAAAACCTGTATTTTCAAAAAGATCGCTGAAAGAAATAATTAGATACTAAATTTTCATAATCGCAGGATGAAATAATCCGATTTTTTCGTCTTGACAGATTCCATCAGTTGTCTTAAGATTTTGCCTCTTGTAGTGGCGGAGTAGCTCAGGTGGTTAGAGCATACGGCTCATATCCGTAGTGTCCGGGGTTCAAGTCCCTGCTCCGCCACCAAATTTAACCGATAATCTTCATGGACTTTCTAGATAGAGTAATAAAAACAATAAACCGCTATTCTCTCCTGAACCAGGGGGATGGGGTTGTAGTGGCCCTTTCCGGTGGAGCGGATAGTATGGTTTTGCTGCATTCGCTTAAAGCGCTTTCACAGAGATTAGACCTCACAGTAAGCGCCTGCCACCTGAATCATGGCATCAGGGGAAAAGATGCTTATGACGACCAGGCATTCTGCGCCCAGCAATGCGAGAATCTTGGTATTCCATTTTATACAAGCAATGTAAACGTCCCGGCAATTGCAAAAAACGAAGCTTTAAATTTGGAAGAGGCGGGCAGGCTAGAGCGGAGGAAGTTTTATAAGGAAGCTGCAGAACATTTCGGCGCAAAGAAAGTCGCAACCGCTCATCATATGAACGACCAGGCTGAAACAGTCATTATCAATCTCATCCGGGGTTCAGGCCAGAAAGGCTTGGGCGGTATTTATCCATTATACGAAGACTGGTTGATCCGTCCGCTACTCCAAGTAAAAAGAGATGATATTCTCGATTATATTCTTGAGAATAATATCATATTCCGTGAAGATGCTTCCAACCAAGATAAAAATATAATCCGCAATAAGATAAGAATAGATTTAATACCATATATTGAGAAACGCTATAATCCAGCATTTGTAGAGGTTATAAACCGAACCTCTGAAATCCAGAGGGATCTGTACGATTTTGCTCAGAAGGAACTGGATAGAATCTCCCCGGAAATGATTATAAAAGATGGCGATGCAGTTAGAATTAACCTTCAGATGTTCCGCCGGCTTCACCCCGGTTTGCAGGGATTCGTCCTGCGTAGGGGATTCGAAATGCTAAGCGGCAATACCCGTGGATTGACCCTTGGACATATCAGCCAGGTACTTGCATCCACCAGCGTTGAGGGAAAAGGTTCGATCACACTGCCAGGTGATGTCGCTTTCGCTGTGGATGAAAGTTATCTGCTTCTCACCCTTGCCGCAGAAGATGAAATGCCGTTGGAATATTCTTATGAGATGGTGATCCCCGGCGAGCAGTTCATTTCTGAACTTGGAACAAGATGGAAAGCGGATATCATAGACCGCTCCGAATTCGACGAGAAATATGATCTTAAAGATGATTCTATCGGCGCTTTCGATGCATCGAAATTCGACGATACAATTACTATCCGTAACCGGGTGGAGGGTGATTCACTGCGTCCACTCGGGATGGACGGAACAAGAAAGCTTAAAGATATATACATTGATAAAAAACTATCACCTGCGGAGAAAAACCAGACTCCGGTATTTACAAGCGGCGGTTTTATATTCTGGGCGCCTGGAATCGTCGTTAGTGATGATTTTAAAGTAGATGTTAATACGGAAAATATATTACTCTTCACACAGATAAAATAGCTGGGAATCCGATGAAACCGGCAGATGAAATCCTCGCATCAGAAGAAGAAATTCAAAAAGCCATTACAAAACTAGCCGAGACAATTAACCAAGATTATCGTGAAAAAGAACCTATAATAATAGCAGTTTTAAATGGGGCATATATTTTCTCTGCTGATCTCACCCGGCAACTCAACATAAAACATACCCTCGGTTTTGCAGGGGTGAAAAGCACAACCGGGGATAAAACTGGGAAAGTAAGGGAATGCAATTTTTTTGTGGATGACGATTTTACAGGTAGAGATATCCTCCTGCTCGACGATATATTCGATTCAGGAGAAACTCTTTCGTTCCTGGTTCACGAACTATTGGAAAAAGGAGCGCGAGAGGTTAAAACCTGCATTCTTGTAAGAAAAATACACGACCGGCCTCGCGAAACAATGAATATAGACTATCTCGGTTTTGAAATGCCCGATAAATGGCTCATCGGTTACGGTATGGATTACAACGGCAGGTACCGTACACTTAAATATATAACTTACCTGGAATAAAAATCTCCCAAGGCAACCCTCTACATCAATAATGTGTCTATATTTAAGAGTTTATATATAAACACAGGAGAGGTGTATGAAAAGGTATTTGATTCTATTTGTATTACTGGCTGGATTTATCCCAGCAATATTCCTGCAGGCTCAGCCAAAATTTATTATCAATCAGCCACATGGAAAAGTACTTGCGCCTGCTATCGATTACATAACAGAAGCGCCCATTATTGACGGCACAATCGATCCCCAGGTTAAAGAACTACCGGAGCGAAAATTCAATTATATCTTCGTCGATGATTCTAAGCGCAAGCCTGTTGAGATCAGCTACCGGATAGCATACGGCGCTGAATTTCTTTACCTGTTTATTGATGTCCAATCAAATGAACTGGTAACCCGCGACCGCTCATACCAGAACGGCGACGGCCTTCTTATCATGATAAACACTCCAGCAGTGCCGGGAAATAAACCAACAGAGTATTACTGGCTCGGTTTCGGACCCAGAGAGGGAAAAGATAATTATAAGTTCATCTGGGGCTATAATAACAGCTTCCCATTTGAGCCACTAAGTGATAGAACCAAATTTGCCATCAACAAGGAAGAAAAAAAGTACTCATACGAGATACTCCTGCGATGGGAAGATATCCCGCCTTACCACCCATGGGCCACTGAAAACATCGCCATTAATATGGGATTTATCAAGGCAATAGGTCAAACAGGTATGGATTTCTATATGCTGGTATCCGATCCAGATCCTGAAAAAGTATTCACTGTGTACACGCTCATGGATTTTAAACAACCAACCTCCACTGTAAAACCTGATTTATTCATAACGAGCGACAGAAGGCATAGGGAAATCGGCGAGCCGATTGATTTAACCGTAACCGGAATTGCCCAAACAAAGGCAAAGAACACAATCAATGTAAAAATCTTTGCAAAGGACAAATCACTTATCTT
>JAFGBY010000011.1 GCA_016932915.1 Acidobacteriota bacterium
AAGAGGAACATAAAGACGATATTGATAGTGGCAAAAGTCATTTGTTTGCCAAAATTTTTCGGTTTCTTTTTGATATGGTTAGCATAAATAACCTCATCGAAAGGAATATTCCGCGAACCCAGGTGAAGGACAGCTTTTGACAATAAAAGCAAAACAAGGGTCAACGGCACACCGAAAACAAACCAGGAGAAAAAGTTGATATTCTCTCTGCCAGGGATATTGTTGATTTCGAGAAAACCGATATATAAAACATTAAACGCAGATCCAGTGAGAGACGCCATCCCGCCGATGTTAGCTCCATAAATCATAGCAAGCACAAGATTAGTTGTAATAAGGGATTTCTTTCGCGCATCTTCAATACTGTCCAGCATAGCTTTGATAATAGGAATAAAAGAAATGATAACGACAGTATTAGAAAGGAAAATTGAAAAGAAATAGGAAAGGAATAAAATTCCTGAGACGATGAACTCAGGATTCTTTTTCGCTTTGTTAAGTAGTTGTGAGATAAGGTAAGTATGAATCTCTTCTTCGATAATTATCCTGGATATCAGGTAGCTGATAACAACAATTACCAGGTTTTGCATCCAGAACATAAATCATCTCCTCAATTCATCAGAGTGCGTAATAATACAGCCCCCCGAATAAATATCAAATCTATTCAACAATTCTTTTACCTATACGTATTTTTAAAATCTTTTGATTCCTATAATGGTTATATAATTTGAGGTATTTTCAATCTCTTTTAAAACGTTGTAAAGATAGCTTTATTAACTTTCAGCATATCAAATATATTGGATTTTTTTAAACCAGATAAAATTTTACTCGTAAATCTTGAACAACCGATCGCCAAGCCTTCGTTTTGGTACATGATGCGTATCATCTTCATCACGCCAATATGAAAGTTTATCCCCTTCTGCATCATCGATAACAATTTTTTCTCCTGGTTTTCCAACTGCTATCACAATCTCGATATTTTTATCATCGGGAACATCAAGAATGCTCTTAACATTATTTTTATTGAATGAAAGTATTGCGCATGATGCGTATTCTTTTTCCATCAAAGATAATGCAATGGTTTCAAGCGCAATTCCAGCATCCCATGTGTTTGTAACTTTGTTATCTCCATGACTCAACATGATTATGTATCCTGTTGGTTTTTCACCCTCGACCGGCCCATCCCAGTCTTTTAGTGAAGCCGCCCACTTTAGATTTACGAATATTTTTTCATTAAGCTGATGATTTGTTATCAGGATGTAAGATAAGGGCTGTTTATTCATTGCTGAGGAGGTATACCGTGTATTTTCAATTATATCTTTTAATACTTCCATCGGTACAGGTACTGATTGATCGAACCTTCTATAGCTTCTTGTTTTCTGTAATAATTCTTTGATATTCATTTTTTCCCCTTTCAGGCGATTTTTTTCAAAAAAATAATTCTCATCTCTTCCATTTAACGCTATGATACCTTTTTTTGAAAATGAGGCAATTAAATGAAGAAAGCTGAAAAGGCATATAAGAATCTGGAGTTTCTAAATTCTCATGAAGCAAGAACGATAAGGATACTGGCGGAATATCTGGAACCAGATAAAAGATTCAAAACATTCGATATCAAACATACAGTCGTTTTTTTCGGCTCGGCAAGAATTGATCCTGAAAAATCTCCTGAGAATATTCAGAAATATTACTGGGCTGCGGAAGACTTTTCTTTTCGACTCGCTGAATGGTCAAAGGAATTGAAAAAAGAAAATGACAGCTTCACCATCTGTTCAGGCGGTGGGCCGGGTATTATGGAAGCGGCAAACCGTGGTGCATCAAGAGCCAATTGTCATACAATAGGACTTAATATATCCATTCCTCATGAACAAGAACCAAATCCGTATATCTCGAAAGAACTCTCATTCGAATTCCATTATTTCTTCATGCGCAAATTATGGTTTCTCTATCATGCCAAAGCCCTGGTTGTTTTTCCGGGCGGATTCGGAACCATGGATGAACTTTTTGAGACACTTACCCTTCTTCAGACAAAAAAAATGGAAAAGCCGGATCTTCAAATTCTACTTTACGACAGCAAGTTCTGGAATTCCCTGATAAATTTTCAATTGTTGAAAGATATGGGTTTAATCAGCTCCGATGATACTTCCCTATTCCATTTCTTCGATTCTCCTGAGGAAGGATTTAATTATATAAAACCACATCTATTGGATGTTATTAAGAATTTCAAAGAATAATCTTTTAAAATAAATATTACTTAGAGGTGATCACCGGAATGACGGACAAATATGTACAAATTATCGCTGAAGAGCTTGGGCTCAGAGCTGCACAAGTTCAGGCAACCATCAAGCTACTGAAAGAGGATGCTACTGTTCCATTTATTGCCAGGTACCGTAAAGAAGCTACTGGAACGCTGGATGAAGTTGAGATCGCCAAGATCAGGGACCGTTTAGAGCAGCTGGAGGAACTTGATAAAAGACGCGAAGCAATATTAAAATCGTTGACTGAGCGTGAACTGCTCACCCCGGAACTTGAAAAATCCGTACTTGGAGCAACCACATTGACTGAACTCGAAGATATCTACCTCCCGTACAGGCCCAAACGCAGAACACGCGCGACAGTTGCGAAAGAAAAAGGACTCGAACCACTCGCAAAAGTGATATTTGCGCAGGATAACAATCCGCCGATAGACCTCGAACAGGAAGCTTCAAAATATATCGATGAAGAAAAAGGCGTAACCTCTATTGAAGAAGCGATAGAAGGCGCCAGGGATATAATCGCTGAGATCATTAACGAAGAAAAAGAAACACGCGAGCTGATGCGCAAGCTCTTCTTTACGAAAGCTGATATAAAATCTCGTATCTCAAAAGGCAAAGAAGATGACGGGAAGAAATACAAAGATTACTTCGAGTGGCATGAGCTGGCAAAGGACGCACCTTCCCACAGGATACTTGCCATGATGAGGGGTGAAAAAGAGAAATTCCTTGTGCTGGAAATTTACCCGCCTGAAGAAGAGGCCATCAAGATATTGGATAAGAAATTCGTTCATAATGAAACTCCTGCCGCTGAACAGGTAAAACTCGCATCGGAAGATTCTTATAAACGGCTTCTGGGCCCATCAATGGAGACGGAAATCCGTAATGAATTGAAAAAACTAGCGGATGATGAAGCCATTAGAGTGTTTACTGATAACCTGCGTGAATTGCTCTTGGCTTCACCGTTCGGCCAGAAAAGAGTTATGGCGCTTGACCCTGGTTTCAGAACAGGGTGCAAACTTGTCTGCATTAACGAGCAGGGCGACCTCCTCTTTAACGATACGATCTATCCTCATTCCGGAGATAACAAGGAGCAGGAAGCCCGC
Organism: Acidobacteriota bacterium; assembly: GCA_016932915.1. GTDB lineage: Bacteria > Acidobacteriota > DATKUA01 > JAFGBY01 > JAFGBY01 > JAFGBY01. Next base: position 3,353 of record JAFGBY010000011.1, read on the forward strand.
ACTAAAGTCGAAAAACATTTAAGGGATTACAAAATAGAAGCAATCGCTATCGGCAACGGCACCGCAAGCCGTGAGACAGAATCCTTCCTCAAAAATTGCGATATTCCTGAGGGCATACACATTGTTATGGTAAATGAATCTGGCGCTTCGATCTATTCCGCATCAGAAGTGGCTAGAGAAGAATTCCCGAAAGAAGATGTGACTGTGCGTGGCTCGGTATCCATCGGCAGAAGATTCCAGGATCCTCTTGCCGAGCTGATAAAAATTGATCCAAAGTCAATCGGTGTGGGACAGTATCAGCATGATGTCGATCAGTCCGCTTTGAAGAAAAGCCTTGATGATGTCGTCATGAGTTGCGTAAACGCAGTAGGTGTTGACCTGAACACAGCATCGAAGCAGCTTCTTACCTACGTTTCCGGCCTTGGCCCTCAGTTAGCCTCCAATATTGTATCTTTCCGCTCTGAGAACGGGCCATTTAGAAGCCGTAACGAGATTAAAAAAGTACCTCGCCTGGGCGATAAAGCTTTCGAACAGGCAGCCGGGTTCCTGAGAATCCGAGGAGGTGAAAATCCCCTCGATTCCAGCGCGGTTCATCCTGAGAGTTATCATATAGTCGAAGAAATGGCTAAGGACTTGAACTGTTCAATCTCTGATCTTTTAAAGGAAGAAGAACTCCGTCTGAAAATCGGACTCGAAAAATATGTAAATGAAAAAGTAGGCCTCCCTACCCTGCAGGATATCCTCTCTGAATTGGCAAAACCTGGACGTGATCCTAGGGAGACTTTTGAAGCCTTCAGTTATGCTGAGGGAGTTGAAAAGATAGGAGATCTTACAGTCGGGATGAAACTCCCGGGAATAGTGACGAATGTCACCAAGTTCGGCGCTTTCGTGGATATCGGAGTTCACCAGGACGGGCTTGTTCATATCAGCCACCTTTCAGATAATTTCGTGAAGGATCCAAACGATGTCGTTAAAGTACAGCAGAAGGTTAATGTTACAGTAATCGAAATCGATATCGAAAGAAACCGTATTTCACTTTCGCTGAAAAAAGATCCTTTCAGCACTGAAAGAAGACAGGAAAAGCCGAAACCGAAACCTAAGAGAGAGGCAAAACCAAGAGAGGTTAAACCTCCGAAACCACAGAATAACTGGTTTACTGATGCGATGAAAAAAGGTAACAAAAAAAATTAATACTTAACATAATGACCTTTTTTTATATAATGTAATTACTCTTTAGCTCTCAAGTAGGTGAATTATATCTTTTAAAGAGGATTTTTATAATGCGTTATAAACTCTTTGGACGAAGCGGTCTCAGGGTTTCAGAGTTTTGCCTCGGCACAATGACATTCGGTAAAGAATGGGGCTGGGGAGCTGATAAAGCTGAATGCCGGAAAATTTTCGATGCTTTTACGGATGCCGGTGGTAACTTTATCGATACAGCAAACCGTTACACAGAAGGCACAAGCGAAAAATACATAGGTGATTTCTTATCCAAAACCAGGGATAAATATGTTATCAGTACAAAATATACTTTAAACACTCGCAAAAACGACCCCAACAGTGCCGGGAATCATCGGAAGAATATGATACTCTCCCTTGAAGCCAGTCTGAACAGGCTTAAAACTGATTACATCGATGTTTACTGGGTGCATGCCTGGGATTTCTTGACTCCCATCGATGAAGTTATGCGCGCTCTCGATGATATGGTTACAACAGGAAAAATACTTTATATCGGTATCTCTGATACACCGGCATGGATTGTCGCTCGCGCTAACACTATTGCGGAGCTTAACAGTTGGTCCCGATTCGTAGGTTTGCAAATTGAATTCAGCCTTATCCAGCGCTCACCGGAGAGAGAATTACTCCCGATGGCCGAACATATGAATATATCGATAACACCATGGGCTGTTCTCGGTGGCGGAATACTTACGGGGAAATACTCTGAGGATAATAATAAACCAAAGAGATTCGACGGGAATGACCAGCGCCTGACAATTCAGAATATGAAAATCGCACATTCAGTCGTCGAGCTTTCGAAAGAGATCGATAAACCGCCTTCCCAGATTGCCATCAACTGGGTCAGACAGAAATCATACAATATGGTTCCTATAATCGGTGTTCGCACTGTGGATCAGCTCAAGAATAACGTTGAATCCCTCCAATGGGAATTGACGCAAGAAGAGCTTGAATGGCTTGACGAAATCAGTAGCATTGAGCTCGGTTTCCCGCATGATTACCTTGAAAAGGAATTTGTGCGTGATCTGGTTTATGGCGGTACTTATGATGATATTATTAAACCGCCCTGCAAAGGTACCCGTTAAGACCAGAATTTGTCTCCGGATTCCTTAATCATTTCGATTGCTATATCTACGATTTCAGGATCCAGTTTTGATTTTGCATCATCTCGAATAATATCAATAACATCATATAGACTCAGTTCAGTCCTGTACGGCCTGCTAACCGTCAATGATTCAAGTATATCAGCAACCGCGAGAATCCGGGCTTCGAGTAGTATTTCGTTGCCTTTTAAACCTCTTGGATAGCCGGATCCATCCAACTTTTCATGATGTTGATAAATTATTTCAGCCAAAGGAAATGGAAATTGCAAATCTTTAAGGACATCGTATCCTTTCTGTACATGCTCCCTGACGACCTTTTGTTCCAGATCATTTAGTTTTGAGGGTTTCATCAGCACTTCTGAAGGGATTGCTATCTTTCCAATATCATGTAACAAGCCTGCGAGTTCCAGCGCCATTATCCTGTCTTCATCCCAGTTAAGTCTTTGGGCAATTTTTCGTGCAATAATAGATACATTAGCACCATGACCTATGGTAAATGGATCCCGAAGTTCTTGCGCCCTTGCCAGCGCAAGTCCAACGCTCAGGATCAAGTTCCTGTATCCAGCTTGATCCAGCTCAAAAATATTATTATCGCTCATTTTTATTTACAGTTTATATCCTTTTATTGGATATGCTCTGAAATACTTACGAGTTTCAACAACTATTATGCCGCTTAAACCGATCAAACCTATTAGATTTGGAAATGCCATCAGAGCATTCATAATATCTGAAAAACGCCACACAATCTGTACTTCAAATAATGTCCCAATGAAGACGACAATAGTGAATACTATCCTGTAAGGTAAAACTAATCTTTCTCCAAAAAGATATTCGACAGATTTTTCACCATAATAACTCCAACCAAGAATTGTAGAGAATGCAAACAATAGCAATCCTATTGCTACTATCAAACCGCCAAGCGGATAACCAAAGATTTCGATGCCAAGAGAGGAAGAAAATGCCTGAGCTGTTAATTGTGAACTTTCAAGTCCTTCATCCATCCATTTACCGCTCGATATAATTACAAATCCTGTCATGCTGCATACGACAATCGTATCTATAAAGGTTTGAGTCATAGAAACCATTGCTTGCCTTACTGGTTCGCTTGTCTGAGCGGCGGCTGCTGCAATTGGAGCGCTCCCCAGTCCTGATTCATTTGAGAAAACGCCTCGAGAAACGCCTTCTTTTATTGTTATCATTATAACAGTACCAAGAAAACCTCCTGCTGCAGCTGTCGGATTGAAAGCATATTCAAATATCAGGGCAAATACGTGCGGAATTTGTGCATAATTTTTAATTATTACAATGAGCGAGGCAGCAACATAAAAGAATATCATTGTCGGTACAAGGAAACCGGTTACCTGGCCGATTTTTTTTATTCCACCAAGAATAACAGCACCGGTAAATATCATTAACAAAAAGCCGGTAATAAATGGCGGGATATCAAATACTTCCCTCATTGATACAGCTATGGAATTTGACTGTGTCATATTACCGATACCAAAAGCTGCTATCGATGCAAAAAATGCAAATAACGCTGCAAGAAGAGGCTGATTCAGCCCTTTTTTCAGATAATACATCGGGCCGCCACTCATTGTCCCATATTCGTCTTTTACACGGTACTTTACAGCAAGAACGGCCTCCCCGTATTTTGTCGCCATACCAAACAAGCCTGTAATCCACATCCAGAATAGAGCCCCTGGTCCGCCGGCTGCAATTGCCGAGGCAACTCCTGCGATATTTCCTGTACCAACTGTAGCAGCAAGGGCGGTCATCAATGCCTGAAAGTGGCTTATATCACCATCTTTTGCATCTTTTTCTTTTCTTTTAATAAGTGCCAGGTACAGTGAATGCCCTAATACGCGGAACTGTAAACCTCTCAGTAAAATAGTAAGTAGGATACCTGTTCCGACAAGTAATATAATGAGAGGAAGGCCCCATAAAAAATCCCGAATTTCAGTGATTATTCTTAAAATATCTTCCATATAGCTTACTCTTACTATTGTTTTAAATATTAACCTATACTATAGTTAAAAACAATTGAGCTTAATACAGAAAAACCGCTATTCTTAGTATAGCTGGATCATAATCCTCTATTCAATCCAAAATAAGTATATATTGGGGTAACTGGAGTTTTTATGAAATTGACATATCTATATCGGAATGCTATAAACGGCTTGTACGTTAAGTTTATGAAAGTAAAAGATTTGATACCTATGATGAAAAAAATAATAATTGCTATCTTGCTACTAACTTTTTGTACACCATTGATTACACGTGGTGATACGGAAGAAAGATATCTGATCTATGATCAGCACATCTACCCCATCAATGTAACGGATGTTGATGGTGTTGCTTATGTACGACTCAGCCGGATTAAAGATATTTTCGCTGCCAAGATTACTTATGACAAAAGTAAAAACAGTTATATATATACATACAAAAACCGTCAGGCAGTACTAGCTCCTGGAAAATCATTGATTTCTGTAGAAGGCCGTCTTGAATTTATCAGTAATGTTACAATTCAAAAAGATGACGAACTCCTTGTACCGGTTGAATTTATTACTAAAATTCTTCCTCTTATTCATTATCTGCCAGTTGAATATAATGCTTCATCGAATTCATACATACTCGGTGAAAACAGCGATCCATACAATCTTAAGGTCAATCTCCTTGAAAGAGATGAATATCAAAGGCTGATAGTTCGATCTAAAAGTGATGTAGCATTCCGAGTGACCAGAGATGATGAAGTTATTAAAATCCGTTTCTTGCGGAAAATTATTCTTCTTCCTTTTAAACAGAAAACTTTCGACCGAGATATAGTTAAGAAACTTCAGTTCATACAGGAAAAAAATGCTACTGTTCTGGAAATTGAGCTCCGTTCCGAGCCGGATGATGTAAAAAGTTATAAATTCAGCCAGCCCTTCAGGGTCGTGCTCGATTTTATGCGTATTCAAAAAAGACCTAATGACAACCGTGAGACAACATCAACTGATGAAACCGACACAGGTTCAAACTGGTTAGAATCCACTGCTTTGAAGACTATAGTCATCGATCCTGGTCATGGTGGTGAAAATGAAGGTGCTAAAGGCCCTTCCGGTCTGCTTGAAAAGGAAATCACTCTCCAGATCGCAAACCAGCTGAAAAAAGTGATCGAACGTAATCTGCCGAATATTAAGGTTGTTTTGACCAGAGACAGAGATATGGATCTCAGTCTAAAAGCGCGTACTGAAGTCGCTAACCATAATAAAGCAGACTTGTTTATCAGCCTTCATTGCAACGGTTCGGTGAAAAAAGATGCCCGGGGCGCTGAAGTATTTATCCTGAGCAGCGATGCCTCGGATGAAGCGACAGAGGCACTTGCAAACATGGAGAACACCGGAAGTAACGGGTACTCAAGTTCTTCATCACGCTCATCCCTCACTCCCATACTCTGGGAGCTGGCGCAGAACGAGTATCTGAGAGAATCTGCAAAACTCGCCGAAGGGATGCAGGCTGAATTAAATCAGCTCCTCAACACACCAGAGCGAGGTGTAAAACAGGCTCCATTTAAAATACTGACCGGTGCAATAATGCCCGCGGTATTGGTTGAAATTGCATTTATAACTAATCCTGCTGAGGAAGCTCAATTAAGAAATCCTGAATATCAATCCTCAGTAGCAAATGCAATTTATCGCAGTATTTTAAGATTTAATATGAACCGCACTCGAAAGATGGATAGCGGATATGATGATGAAAATGAGTAGCGGTGATAGTATGATGAAGAAAAATTCCGGAAAATTACATCTGATTTATATACTGATTAGTCTTTTATTGATTTCAAGCCTGATATCCTGTGGAAAAGATGACAACAAATCCTCGGATGATGGATATAAATATAAAGATGCCGATGTTGAGCTTGATAAAAAGCAGGTAAAACTGTATTTTCCGTCAGCAGTTGATGGCTTGCTCCATGAAGAAATTGTTTCTGTATTCGACACTGAATTCATTACGGATCAAGCCAAACAGACAATCAATGCTTTGATCAAAGGCCCATATACAAACCTCGCAAGGATAATACCCAGCAATACAAAGCTTCGTGAGATATATCTCGATCAACGTGGTATCGCATATATAGATTTCTCGACAGAAATTACTCTTGGGCTTCAGGGAGGTACGGATAACGAAATGCTCCTGATATACTCAATTGTAAATACACTAACAGAGAATTTTGAGGATATTAAAAAAGTCCATATCCTTGTTGACGGTCGAGAGATAATATCCCTAACCGGACATATTGACCTTTCCGTTCCATTTAAGGACAGACCGGATATGATCTACGTTCCTTCGGCTGAAGGAGATAATACTGAAATCACTGAAGATACACCGACTGAAGAAACAGAAACCCCGGTTGAATAGAAAGGTTTTAAATCACAAATGAATAAAAATAATCCTATTGGCATTTTTGATTCTGGTCTGGGTGGACTGACCGTTGTAAAAGCAGTCCATAAAATACTTCCATCTGAAGATATTATCTATCTTGGTGATACAGCTCGAGTACCGTATGGAAACAAATCCAGAGAAACGGTTGAAAGATATTCTCTTGAAATCAGCAGATTTCTGGTTGATAAAAATGTTAAAATGATAATCGTTGCCTGTAATTCCGCTTCATCACTTGGAATCGATGCTGTCCGCAGGGAAATAAAACTCCCTGTTTTAGGGGTCATTGGCCCTGGCGCTCGCACGGCATTAAAAAACACTAAAAATAAAAACATTGGTGTTATTGGGACAAGAGCTACAATCAACAGCGGAGCGTATCAGAAAGCTCTCAAAGATAACGGAAATAACCTGAATATTTATGCAGTACCCACCCCACTCTTTGTACCTCTTGTTGAAGAGGGTTGGTCAGATTCACCTATTACACGGGAAGTCGCGGAGGTTTACCTTAAAGAACTGAAAAAGAATAAAATAGATACACTTATTCTTGGCTGTACGCACTATCCTTTCATAAAAAAAGTTATCTCATCCGTGATGGGTGATGATGTTATACTGGTTGACAGCGCAGATGCTCTAGCCGGTGAAGCTTTACAAACCTTGCAGAAAACCGATCAATTAAATAACAGCGGATCAAAAGCTTCAATTCAGTATTACACTACTGACTCTCCAGTAATTTTCAAGGAAACAGGAGAACGTCTTATTGATCTTGATCTGTCAAATACGAAGCAAATGATATTTTAAATTTAAATATCTCCACTGATCTTCACTTTTATTATAATCATTTTTTTGCTATAAATAATCAGAACCTTCTTGGTAGATGATATTGGTAAGTTTTTAACGGAACGGAGTTTCAGATTATGAACGTATCCGAGATAATCAAAATCGAAAACCTCAACAAATCCTTTAAGATTGATTTCTGGAAAAAAACTAACGATGTACTGAAAGATGTAAGTTTTACAGTTAATAGTGGCGATATCTATGGCTTCCTTGGTCATAATGGAGCGGGTAAAACCACAACAATTAAAATCCTCAATGGGCTGATTTCATCAAACAGCGGCATAGTAGAACTCTGGGGCAAATCGCCATCAAATGTCGAAAATAAAAACAAAATCGGCTATCTTCCAGAAAATCCAAGTTTCTATGATTACCTGACAGGTAGGGAATTCCTGGAATTCTATGCGGATTTGTATAAACTCCACACTCTTCAAAAGAAAACAAGGATCGAAGAGTTGCTTAAACTTGTTAAATTACAAAGTGCTGCTGACCGTCAATTAAGAAAATATTCAAAGGGAATGATCCAGAGAATCGGGCTTGCGCAAGCGCTAATAAACGATCCTGAACTGATTATTCTTGATGAACCTCTCAGTGGATTGGACCCCATTGGACGTTACGAGGTGCGGGATATAATCCTCAAAGAAAGTTTGAAAGGTAAAACTATATTCTTCAGTTCACATCTTCTCTCAGATGTGGAACTTATTTGTGATACCGTTACAATTCTTGTCCATGGGCGTGTCGTTGCAAGCGGTAAAATCGAGGATTTAGTCAGCAGGCAAATTGAATCCTGGGACATTACAATTGAAACAAAACATATTGAGAAAATATCATCTGATAAAAATGTAATTCACTCCCATGCGAATTCTCACCTCATCCGTCTTTATAAAGAAAAAGATATTGAGCCCCTAATAAAAAAGACCTTTACGGCAGGAGGAAAGATAAAGTCGATAATTCCTAACAGGAAAACACTCGAAGAACTGTTCATTGATGAAATGAAGAAGGGGGAAGTAGCATGATCCTCAAAGCTCTTGCCCTCAATACTTTCAAGGAAGCAATACGCTCCAAAATCTTGTACCTTTTCTTTATCTTTGGCCTTTTTATGGTTTTAGGTTCACGCGTGATATCACTACTCGTCATTGATGATCCAGTTAAAATTATAAAGGATTTCGGTCTCGGGAGTATTCATTTCTTCTCTATCCTTATTGTAATCATCCTCGGTATCGACCTTGTCAGTAAAGAGATCGAGAAGAAAACGATATACAACATCCTCTCTAAACCAATCAGACGATGGGAATTCCTGCTTGGTAAAATACTTGGAATGTTGTTGACTATCGCTATTGTACTTTTAGTGATGTTTATTATTTTTATAATCCTGCTTTGGATTCGCACCGGAACCCTACATCTCGAATATACCGGTGTCGTCTATATGATTTTACTCGAATGCCTGATTCTCACATCATTTGCCCTACTCTTCTCGACTGTTGCATCACAGCTGTTTTCAACCTTATTCACCCTGGGGATATTTATTGCAGGGCACTCAACCGAGGGATTGAAACTGTTGAAGAATTTCGTACAAGGGAAAGGAATCGGAGCGGCATTCGCTGATTTTCTATACTACCTGCTCCCGAACCTGAACAACTTCAATATTAAAAATGATATTGTCCATGGAGTTACAATTACTGTTGGTGTTTACTTCGAAGCAACGATATATTCAATAGTCTATTCCGCGCTTATTCTTCTTTTATCAGTCTATGCTTTTTCAAGAAGGAATTTTTATTAATGCGTAATTTTCTCGGCAAAGCAGGTATCGCGATAATAATAATTCTTTTACTGATTACAGTTGTGTTTTTACAAAGAAACCTCGATTACAAGGCTGAGGCAAGGCGTGGGTTCGGAAAAAATATAATCTATCTGCCAAATGCTGAATATGCAAAATATCTAACAGTCGGATACGACAATATCCTTGCGGATTACCTCTATCTATGGAGTATCCAGTTTTTCTATGAAAAAACCGATAAGGAAAGATTTTCAATAATAGAGAATGTATTCAATATAATAACTCACCTTGATCCGGATTATATTGAAGCTTATAGAATCGGCGCTATTATGATGATCAAGGATGTATACAAGCTTCATGGAGACCCGGAAGGCCTTAAAATGGCATTCAGACTTCTTAATAAAGGTATAACAAATAATCCCGAAAGTTGGGCATTGCCTTTCGAAGCTGCTACAGCAGCGCATTTTGATCTGAAAGATAAAAAGCTCGCGAATAAATATTATCAAATGGCTATAGAATCTCCAACTATCCCGGATAAAACCAGACGTCGCATATC
>JAFGBY010000165.1 GCA_016932915.1 Acidobacteriota bacterium
AAAATTAAATTTTATTCCAGTAAAGGAACTATCAGAGGTTCTTGATATTGTTCTTTTAAAGAATAATAGCAATGAATCAGTTGTAAAAGGAAAAAAGGCAAATTAATTTCAAGAGAATGGGCTTCATGGTATTGAAACCGATAGTTCTGTTCGTTTTTTACTTTTGCCCCCAGTTTTTACTTAAAAGATAAATACACTGTGTTATAATTCGGGCTTCCAGGATACGAGTATATGGACGAAACAAAAGTATATGTAGGATATTTTGAACTAGGCGATGAAGCCAGGGCGGTTATAAACAAGGTTCTGGATGCCGGTCGGATATCCGAAGGTAAATTTACCCAGGAATTCGAGAAATCCTTTGCGAAATACTGCAATACAAAGTATTCAATCGCAACAAGTTCAGGGACAGCGGCGCTCCAGGCTGGATTGATAGCGCTTAAATATCATTCATCGTACAAGAATCTAACCGGTAAAAAAATTATCACATCACCACTTACATATATAGCGACTGCTAATGCAGTTCATTTCTCAGGTTATGAACCTGCTTTTGTGGATATAGACCCGGTCAGGTTTTCCATTCTCCCGGAAAAAGTGGAAGAACTGCTATCAAAAAGCAAGAATCCGGCTGAAGAATACAAAGCTATTCTCCCGGTACACCTTATGGGATATCCCTGTGATATGGATGCGCTCAAATCTATTGCGGATAAATACGGCCTCGTTCTATTGGAAGATTCAGCCCAGGCGCATGGATCATCGTATAAAGGACGGCGAACCGGTTCTATGGGACTCTTCAGCGCTTTTTCTTTTTATATTGCTCACAACATTCAAGCCGGCGAAATGGGGGCAGTTACCAGTAATGATGAAGAACTTATTAAACTGGTGCGGCAGATTAAGGCAAATGGCCGTGTATGTGACTGCCCGGTATGCACAAGGCCGCAGGGAAAATGTCCACATCTGCCGAAAGATAATAAAAATGATGATGACTTCGACCCTAGGTTCACACATTCGATCCTGGGTTTAAACTTTAAAACTATGGAATTCCAGGCGGCATTGGGTCTTTCTCAACTGAAGCTTGCCGATAAAATATTTAAGGCCCGTCAGGATAATGTTAAATATTTCAACGAACATCTGAAGAAATATGATGAAATATTACAGCTGCCTGAATTCGACAGGGATGTAAGTTACCTTGCATATCCCATCGTATTGAAAAAGGATGCATCGGTAAACCGCAAGCATCTAAGGCTTGGGCTGGAGAAAAATGGAGTTGAAACCAGGCCTCTCTTCGGTTCAATACCGACACAGCAGCCGGCTTATAGCCATATGAAGGATCAGTATGAAGGAAAGCTGCCAAATGCGGATTATATAGGTAAGAGGGGTTTCTACATTGGTTGTCACCAGTACCTGACCGAAGCTCACCTTGAAAAAGTAATAAAAGTATTCGAGAAAGTACTCAAATGAAAGCTAAATCTCCTGTTCTTGTTGTTGTGCCTTCTTATAATGAAAGCGAAAATATTGGAAGTTTAATCGAGGAATTATTGGCGACCGATCCGGCAATTGATGTGCTGGTTGTTGATGATAACTCTCCGGATGGCACAGCTGATATCGTAGAAAAGATTTCAGGATACAATAAACGACTGTTCCTAATTGTTAGGAAGAAAAAAGATGGTAGGGGTGGCGCTGTTCTTGATGGTTTCCGTTGGGGTCTCAAGAGCAAAAAGAATTACCAGTATTTCTTTGAAATGGATGCGGATTTTTCCCATAAACCGTCCGAGATTCCAGCTTTTATAAAACATGCCGAGAACCATGATGTTGTAATTGGTTCCAGATATATGAAAGGCAGCAATATTATCGGGTGGCCTTTGAACAGGAAAGTGTTTTCAAAACTTGCTAATATTTACACCCGGTTCCTGCTCAGGATACCGATAACGGATTATACCAATGGCTTTCGTCTCTACAAAAGAACCGTGCTGGAGAGGCTGAATTTCGACGCGATTGAAAAAAGCGGGTATATAGTATTATCCGAAATCGCTTTTCAGATTCATCTTATTGGTTTTGGCATTGGCGAAATACCGACTGTATTTGTTAATCGTCAGCGTGGGCTTTCTAACCTCAGTGTTAGTGAGGTTACGTCAGCTCTCCATTCTGTCTTTCGCCTTTCGACTCGAAGAAAGAAGATCAGGAAGGCTTTAAATCTTAACTAAAAACCGGGTTATTATGAAAAAAATACTCACCTTCGCTACATCCTATCCGCGATATGAAGGGGACGTTATCGCGCCGTTTATAGAACATATCACCCGTGAAATCGCTCGTAATGGAGCTGCGATAGACATGGTGCTTCCCTATCATCCGCTTTTTAAAAAGCCGGGTGAGAAAAACATCAAGTTCCACCTTTTTAAGTATGTAAAAAAACCGGAGAACAATATCTGGGGTTATGCTTCTTCGATGAGAGCGGATGTAAAACTGAAGAAAACCGTACTGTTTCTTGCTCCATCTGTATATAAAAGCTCATTAAATCTTGCCCGGAGCCTTGCCGCTTCGAATAATTATAATCTTATACATGCTCATTGGCTTCTTCCGAATGGATATGTGGCATATAAAATTGCTAAAGAAACCGGTATACCATATGCTGTAAGTCTTCATGGAAGCGATGTTACGATGGCAGAACGGTTTTTCTTTAAACCCTTTGCGAAGAAAATAATAAAAAACGCCAACTGGATATCAGCATGCAGCGAGGATCTGAGGCAGCGGGTAATCAATCTGGGGGCTGATCCTGCAAAGGTGACGACAATTCCTTATGGTGTGGATGTTGATAAGTTTAAACCTGATACACGGAGAAAAGCCAAATGTCGTGATCTTATCAGGCTAAAATACAGGAGGGGGCAGCAGGTGATTCTCGCGGTTGGCAGACTTGTCGAGAAAAAAGGGTTTACTTACCTGTTGGATGCAATGAAGATTATCCTTTCCAAAACCGATAAAGCCCTCCTTGTAATCGCCGGAGATGGAGATTTAAAATCTGAATTAATAAGTAAAACTCATCGGCTTGGTATTTCGACTCATGTATATTTCCCGGGTAATATTGAAAGGGATAATCTACCATTGTTTTTCAGTGGATGTGAAATAATGGCTGTGCCTTCAGTTCGAGATAAACACGGTAATATCGACGGGCTTCCAAATGTGCTGATGGAAGGATTGGCATCCGGCAGAGCGATAGTCGCCAGCGATATAGCAGGAATTCCTAATGTTATCTTTGATGGCGAGAACGGTTTGCTTACAGAGCCGGAAAATCCTGAATCTATAGCCGCAGCGCTATTAAGACTTCTCGAAGATGATGCACTACGTAAGAAACTTGGTTCGGAAGCCCGGTTGCAGGCTCTCCATAAATATACCTGGAAACATACAGGGGATAAATACTGGAACGGTTTATCATCTCTTATTTCTTAAATTATGTTTATTCATCGGTATAGAATTTACTCTCTTTGGGAACTGGCAGCAGTTATCTTTTTTGATTTTGTAACCTCGATACTTTTTTTCCCTGCATTCTTAATCAGGTTTTTGAGAAAAAAGAAAATCCGTGATTACTCTGCTGAAAGAATAAAAAAAATACTGATTTTTCGTACCGACCGGATGGGTGATCTGATAATGACTCTTCCAGCGATGAAACAGCTCCGTGAATATTATAAGGATTCGGAGATTGTTCTGGTTTCAGGCATCTGGAATGAAGAGATAATTAAAAGAACAAGTTTTCAGGATTCAGTTTTATTCTGGAATCCATCCTGGATCAGCAGGGGCGAAGGAAGTCATTCTTTTATTAACTTGTGCCTTAAAGCATGGAAACTGAGAAAATCCGGTTTCGACCTGGCTGTCGATTTCACATCCGATGTCAGGATAAATATACTGATGTTTCTTTCAGGAGCGAAGAGAAGGGTCGGCTATTATGATGGTGGTGGTGGAGCACTTTTAACTGAAGTAATAGAAGAAAAAAATGGTCACCGGGTAGAACAGAACTTATCGCTTGTTTCAAAACTTGTTGACATGGATATCAAAAACCAGATTTCTCTAGAGGGCCTGATAGATGTAGATGATAAAGAATGCGAAAAGTTGAAGATACAGTTATTTGCCGATAATAAGATCAATTCTGCTAAAGGATATATCATAGTCCACCCCTGGGGAGGGCGTCCGGTAAAGACGTGGAATATCTCAGGATATAGAGAATTATTATCAAAATTAATAGCTGAGAAAAAGAAAACTGTAATAATTACCGGTGGAAAAGGTGAGAGCTCATTTATCGAGGAAATTTGTAATGGTATTGATGGAGTAATCAATCTCGCTGGCAAGCTGAATCTTGCAGAGTTGATCTGCCTTATCAAGGGATCTGCACTTTTCATCAGTCCGGATACAGGGCCGATGCATCTCGCAGTCGCACTGGGTACCAAAAGTATAACTCTTTTCGGGCCTTCGGATATCAAAAAGTATGCCCCGTATGGATATGAATCTAAGCACCATGTTATTACTGCTGCAGGAATGGATTGTCTGTACTGTAATAAAATCCGCAAACCACCTAAGCGGTGTTTCACCAAGGGAGTTGCCAAGTGTATGCTGGCAATAAAATCGGAAGAGGTTTTTAATACAGCTAAGAAGATATTGAAGAATTAAGGAATTTTTTATGAATAGTTTTAAAAGGAAATCCGCCAGGCTATATAATAAAATCAGGGAAGTAGAAATCATCCCTGATTTTCAATCAAAGCCACTTGCTTCTGTATTGGTGAAAATGGGCGATACTCAAGTTATTTGCGCATGCAGTGAGGAGGCGAAAGTTCCTCCATTTATAAACGAACCCGGGAGCGGATGGGTAACTGCTGAATATTCCCTTCTTCCTTCAGCCACGGAAACGAGGACACAACGTGAAGCCGCCAAGGGTAAACAGAGCGGACGGACTACCGAGATACAACGTATTATCGGCCGCTGCCTTCGCTCGGTTGTTGATCTTTCCAGTATCGGTGAAAGAACTCTATATATCGACTGTGATACGATCCAAGCTGATGGCGGTACACGAACCGCTGCGATTACAGGGGGATTTACCGCACTTGCTGTAGCGATTGTACGTCTGATGGATCTAGGTAAAATTACAGCGGAGAAAGTTCCCTTAAAGGATTATCTCGCGGCAGTATCAGTTGGCTTACTTCAATCGGGTGAAATGTTGCTCGATCTCGATTATTATGAGGACAGTAATGCTGCTGTTGACCTGAACGTTATCCGAACCGCTAACGGTAAATATGTAGAAATCCAGGGCGGAGCGGAGAAAGAGCCCTTTTCCCGGCAGCAGCTCGATGAAATGCTGAAACTTGCTGATGCAGGTATAGAAGAGCTAATAGTAGCCCAGAGAAAAATATTGGATAAGTACGTTAAATTCTGAGATTCCGGCAATGAATTACCCAAAAATACTTATAGCAACCAACAATAAAGGAAAAAGGGATGAGATCTCTTCACTCCTTGGTTCAGATTTTAAAGTTCTGGTCCTGGATGACCTTCACGCAGATTTTGATGATTACGAGGAGACAGGAAACACTTTCTGTGCCAATGCAGAGGGCAAGGCGATGTATTTCCACAATCTGACAGGTTTGCCTACCGTGGCCGATGATTCAGGACTGATCGTACCTGCCTTAGGTGGCGCACCTGGGGTACATTCCGCTCGGTGGGCTGGCGAGAACGCGGATGACAAGAAAAGGATTGCAAAACTCCTGCATGAAATGAAGGATCTGCCCGGCGATGTAAGAAAAGCCTTATTTGTATGTAATGCCGCATTTGCTGATAAAGGGGGAATAGTCACCTGCTGCGAAGGTGAGGTCAGTGGGGAAATTCTCACTTCACCATCCGGGGCTAATGGTTTTGGATATGATCCCGTATTTTTCTATCCTTCTGCGGCGTGTACTTTCGCTGAGATGAATAGAGAAGATAAAAATAAAATCAGCCACCGTGGAATAGCATTCCGTGCGATGGCTGATTATCTTAAAAACTATTTTACCGTGTGATTATTTAATCGATTTGTAAAGCTCTTCCGCTGCTTTAAAGCCATCTTTTGCTGTCTCGAGCTCTGACACTCCAGCAATGGTGTTTCCTTTAAGAAAGATTACAACATTTCCCAGCATAGTGTTATCATAAGCCATTATTATATCACTGTCCCATTCATCAGGAGCTTCGATTATCTGACCTCTTTTCCCGAGGAATTCGTTTAGTTTTTCAAATAGGGCCTCTGCAGTATCTTCATCTTTAATCAGTTTCAGGAAGAGTTTATAGCTTTTTCCTTCCATCTGGTAATCAGCCTGGAAACCGTCTCCCAACATCTCAAGCCCTAGGAGATTTCCGGCTATATATACCGCAGTCGGCTTTGTGTTTTTTCTATCCGGGAACATGTTTATAGCAGCAGGTGGGGGGGTAGCATCGGCAATCAATTCACTAATTTCCATAGCCATCTTTTTGAGAAGGTCGCCGTTTGGATCATCGAACCCAAACTGTGTAAGTTTTACATAGTAGTTACCCCTCCAGAAGGTTAAAGCATCTTTTACATAATAACCTTCTTGTCTTATATCAAGGAATTCTTTAATACCACTGCGCTCATATGAATATATTCCAAATGCGTTAATTGGATCTTTCATTCGATAGATTTCGAGAGTTATTTCAGCATTTTTAACCGTTTTATGATTATATCTCTTGATCTGCATCATCTCGAATCCATACTGATTATAAATCTCGGCAGCGCCATCAATGTATTCCCATAGGGATTGAACATTGGTTATCTTTTCATTTTTCAAAGTGGAATCATCTGCAACGTAATACTTAGCCTGTTCGATGGAAGTCCAATCATTGTAGTTGTATAATTTTGGCAGGAATTCCTGCATCAGGTGCTGGATACTTTCGATTTTACTTCCTTTATAAGCCCCAAGCGGGATTGAAACCATAGCAAAAAGAATGAATAAGGTGAATAACTGTTTTATTTTCATATTGTCTCCTCTTTAGTTCCTTCCTCGCCTTCATCGTTAAGGTTATTCCCGGAGATGTTTAACCTTCTCATCATTTCATGAAGGGTAGTTGGTTTAAGCGATAACATTTTTGCAGCCTCTTTCTGTACCCCGCCGGATGCTCTTAATGATTCTTTTATAAGATAAATCTCCATTTTTTCAATTTCTTCTTTTAGGGAAAGCCCTGATTTTGGGAATATAAATGATGGGGAGTAAACTCTCTTATGGTGTTTGATATGATCCGGGATCAGGTCAATATCCAGCTTGCTTGTAGTTGCAAGGACTGTGGCACGTTCGATTATATTTTCTACCTCTCTTACGTTCCCTGGCCAGTGATATTCTTTTAAGGTTTTCATTGCTTGTGGAGTGACAACAAGTATCTCCTTGTTGTTCTCCGCGCTGTATTTTTTCAGGAAGTGATCTACCAGTAACTCGAGATCATCAATTCTTTCCCTCAATGGCGGTACTTTGATGTTTATAACATTGAGCCTGTAAAATAAGTCTTCACGGAATTCCCCCTCCTTCATTGCTTTTTCCAGATCGAGGTTGGTTGCGGCAATAATTCGAAGGTCGACTTGTACTTCGCTTGTTGTTCCGAGTGGGATAAAAGAACGTTCCTGGATAGCGCGCAGAAGTTTTGCCTGGATTTCAGGCGTTATATTTCCGATTTCATCGAAGAAAATTGTTCCTGTATCGGCTGCTTCCAACAGTCCTTTCCTTGATGCTACTGCCCCAGTGAATGCCCCTTTTGTATGACCAAAAAGTGTTGCCTCGAGCAGATCGCGTGGGATGGTACTTGTGTTAACTGTAATAAATGGTTTATCCGACCTTGTGGAGTTTGAATGAATAGCGCCTGCGATCAGTTCTTTGCCCGTTCCGCTTTCTCCCTGTATCAACACAGTACTTTTAGAAGGAGCAGCCAGCTTGATCATCTTGAAAATATCTTCCATGATGCTGCTTTTGCCGATTATATGTTCAATACGGAATCTAATCTCGCGTTCCTTGAGCAGGTTTGTATAATCTTTTTTCAGTTGATGGTGCTCTATAACCTTCTTTACCTGCAGTAGTACTTCATCATTGTTAAAGGGCTTCATCACGTATTCCTGGGCGCCCATCTTCATCGCCTTTACTGCTGTCTCTACCGAACCAAATGCGGTCATCATGATGACCGGGAAGTCAGGTATAACGGAATTTATTTCTTCCAGCACGTTAAGACCGTTTTTATCAGGTAGCATTATATCCAGTATCAAAAGATCGTAATTTCCTGTTAGTGCCTCTTTGAGACCATCTGTAGCGGTGTTCTTTGATGTTACTTCATAGCCCTCATTTGTAAGCAGCTTAGTCAAGACATCTATAATGACTCTTTCGTCATCAACTATGAGTACTTGTTTCTTCATATTTCTTTATCCATTTTTTCATCACGCGAGAGCGGAAGCCTGATTATGAAGCATGTGCCTTCATTAATACGGCTTCGCACTGAAATGGTTCCGAGATGCTCCCTGATGATGGCATATGATATTGAAAGCCCAAGCCCGGTACCTCCACTGTTATGCTTTGTTGTAAAGAATGGGTCATAAATCTTCTGCAAATCATCGCGGCTAATACCGACTCCATCATCTTCTATAGTGATTACAACATCATCTTCATCAATATTCGTACTGATTTTTATAATTCCCTTGTCGTGTATTGCATCTTTAGCGTTAATCAGCAGGTTGGTAAGTACCTGCTGAAGTTTTGAATAGTCGCCGTAAACAGGTTTCAGGTTTTTTATCAGGTTAAATTTGAATTTTACTCCTGCCTTTTCCATCTGTTTACCGAACAATTCATGAGTTTCCATGATTACATCGTTAATATTTATATCTTTATATACGATTTCCCCCGGCCTGGAAAAATTGAGCAACCTGTTGATCAGATTTTTTATCCTGATAGATTGTTTTTCAATCTGTGTAAGTGTCTCGACAGATTTATTCTCTTTTTCAGCTTCTTTAATCATCATCTGGACATAGCTGCTGATTCCTGCAAGAGGTGTATTTACTTCATGAGCTAATCCTGCGGCAAGGAGCCCTAATGATGCAAGTTTATCTGTCCTGAATAATTGCTCCTCGAGTACAGCTTGTTCGGTGATATCATCGAACAGAATTACATTACCACCATAGCCCTCGGCAGTTTGTAATGGCATTATTGATATATTGAAGAAATACGGTTTGTCCGGAGAGGAATAAGGCATTTTATAAAGGTTGAATGATTTTCCCTCGTTAAAAATAGAGCGGTCTATCTGCGAAAACAGAGAGGATGCCATGTTTCTTGGAAGTATAGATCTCAGATTTTTATTTTTAATATATACAGGATTGCAGCTGAATATATCGACGAAGTTTCGGTTGGCTTGTATTACTCGTCCGGTTTTATCAAGAACAACTACCGCGCCCCGGATGCTTTCCAATATTGTAGAATTAAACTCGGAGAGTTCCCTGTTTTTCTGGCTTTCCTTCGAAAGGGTTTCGATCAATACCGCATTCTCACATGCGATAGCCGCCGGGAGACGGATGATATCCAGTAATTCAAGATCCTCAGAGGTCAGGGGATCTCCGTTTGTTTTTCGACTGAGGGTGAGTATCGCGCAGACTTTATTCATGTAACTTAATGGAATAATGTAATCTCCGCCATATTCTTCCAGTACCTGAGCATCCTTTATAAATTCATCCTTTATCTGAATCATTGTTTCATAATCCATGATTCTCTGCGCGCCTTTACGCAATAGAATCTGGTCTGAAAAAACACGGGAAAATGTTTTTGATGGGCGTATTTTATTTTTTCGGTGGCGCCATGTTGAGGATTCACGTGGATAGGTGACTATTAATTCGAAAGTCCTTCTTTCTTCATTAAATAGAAAGGCGGAGGCTTTTGAAACTGCAAATGTTACGATAATTCGCTGAACAAGATTATAAAACAGCTCCCTGATATTGTGTTCTGAATTTAATTCCAGGGAAAATTCGCCAAGTGTTTTCCTGAAGTCATAACTTTCCCTGTATAAAATTTTATCAAGGTATTCCCTTATTTTTTTCACAAGTGGATCGAAAACAAACCCCAGTAAAAGTGTGAACAGAGCAAGAATTATAACAAGCGCTTCAGTCTGGTAATCAGGAAACAGACTGAGTAAGAAAAATAGAATGACGAAATATCCCACCATCAGGATAATCATTGGAATCATATATCCAAGGGCGCGCAGCAACCTGATTTCAACGTCCATCAATTTGTATCTAATAACAGCATATGAAAAACTAATTGGGAGCAAAAGGAATAATAAACCGCTTATTGTTGTAACGGCTGGATTCTGGGATCCCGAAATCTGAAGTGGTATATAAACAGTTGCAAAAAAGATCAGTCCACCGCCAATACCGATAAGCGCCAGTTTTAATTGTTTTTTAAGGATAAGTGATAGGGTTCCTATGTATGTAGTCAATATTACAAATACTGTTATTACTGTAAATAATCCAAGGGCGACCAATTCAAGTTTTTCGAGGATTAAAAATTGGGCGTTTAGATTGGCGATGAAATCGGAGTTATGATTGAATAGTGGATTGTAAAAATGGATTCCGAATTCAGCTATTATAAAACCGGCAGGTATTACATATATTAATTTCTGTATTATCTTCATGCCTCTCTTAAAACCAATGAGCACAAGCGTGAGATGAAGAAGAAGTGGCGCGAACAAAACCCTGCTGATAATATCTACGTAAAAAATAAATCGAGCAAATAGATCAGTATCCCTTGTATACGAATATACAAAGAGGACGAATGTATCCAGTGAGAAACAGAAAAATAATATTCTTCCACGAACATCAGGCTTTCTAGCAAGTAATACAAAAATACCGATTACAAGTGTCAATACTCCCACGAAACAGAGGAAATAATATTCAAACTGGTCTTTGGCGTGAGCCATCTCGATCAAATAATTAATTTCACGGGATTGAGTGCCACGGTGGATTATCAGGCGTATGCTTGATGTATCATCAAATTCAAAGGCGATTTTCCCAAGTTCTTCTATGTCATCAATTATTTCAAAGTGTTCTTGCACCGGTTGGCCGGCATAATGAATCGTTGTAATAATCCTGTACCTGTCGCTTAGTATCCAGTTGATTTTCTTTATTGATCCGTCGCGGAAGAATTTAATCCCCTCCAGCATCAGCAGGGAATCCCCTTTTTTTACTCCTGCTGATTCAGCGGGTCCTCCTTTAGTCGGGGAAATTTCAACAAAGCCTTTTTCGTTGATTTTAAAATTCAAACCGAGATCCGGCTCTACCCACTGGGCGCGGTTTAATATTGAAAAGAAACCGATAATAACCAGCGACGCAGTAAACGCCAGTAATATTATAAGATGTTTGGTTTTTAAATATTCTTTAATATCCAGTCGGCTCATAACAGTTGAACTTAATTACAATGTAATTATAGAGAGAAAAAAAGTAAAAAACCATCATCAACTTCAAAAAATTGAATACTTTTAATACATAAACTTTTAGTGTAATCTGGCTCACAGATTTTTACTGGAATTTGGTATATAACTTATATCAGAGGTGAGGGGTTATGAGTTATTGTAGGATAGGATTTACGATTTTAATATTGACTGTGATGGTTTTGCTATCCAGCGGTTTGGCCGTTGCTGATTGTGACCTCTTTATAGAAGATATACGTCTCCAGGATTCTGCGACGGCGAAAAAGATTGTCATTGTCGTTGGGAATAACGGTAATCAATTTCCCGAAAAGAATGTTCCCTGCCAAATACAAATTGTAGCAGAGGTTCCAGATTCAAACGAAAAGCCTGTTACAATAAATGAACTACTACCGTACGGAAATCTTGCGCCGGGGAGTTTTTTCACAAAAGTGATTGAGAAATATAATGTTAAAAAGAGCATCAATGTCACTGTCAGGATCGATCCGGCGAACATAATCAAGGAGACTTCAGAGAGTAATAATACTCGAGAGAAAAAATTAGTAGTTCTTCAGGAACCAGCAAGCGGAAAAGGCGGTCTTCCTAACCTGGAAATTAGCCGTTTGTATCCAGTTCCTTACAGCGGAAACAGAGTTTACTTCCGAGTTCATATTAGAAACAGTGGTAATGCTTTCCCGGGTTCGGATTTTAATGTTGTTATGAAGTGGACGCCTATGACAGGGGGTCAACCGAATATTTGGAAACAGAAAGAAAAAATGTATCCTCCTGGAAGCGAGGTCATCCTTTCTTCAGGGTATATCAAAATAAATCCTGGCCAGGTTTATAATTTCGAAGTCACAATTGATCCGGAAAACCGCGTACAGGAATCAAATGAAGCAGATAACGTGAAAATGATTGCATATCCATAACAAATGTTTGTAATCTAAACAGATAGTTATGATTAAATCAGCTTGACAATATCATATAAAATCGTTATTTATATCCCTTGCGTTTTGTGTTGTAACAAAAATTAAGCGCGGAGAGGAGGCGAGATTATTGCCACGAGTCAGAATACGTGAAGAAGAATCATTCGAACAGGCGCTGAAACGGTTTAAACGGAAATGCCAGAAAGCTGGTGTTATTTCCGAAATTAAGAAAAGACAGTACTACGAAAAACCGAGTGTCAAAAGAAAAAGAAAAGCTCTGGCTGCCAGAAAAAAACTCCTCAAGAGACTGGCAAACGAAAAACGATTCTCGCATTAAACGCTTGATTGTAAATAATTTTCCAAAGCCGGAGTAAAAAGCTCCGGCTGATTTATTTCATATGAATAAACAATCCATAGATTCATTAGAGTTTCCAGTAATCCTGGAATTGATTTCGCTGTTAACGGATTCCGAGGCAGCGCGGCCGATTGTTCGGGCGCTCAAACCCCTGGAATCACGGGAAAGATTTGAAAACAGGGTTGGCCTGATTAAAGATGTCACACATTTTCTCGGAACGAGAAGCGGTTTTGGTTTGAGCGATTGTGTGGATCTTACCTCTGTATTGGCAAAGAAAAAGATGTCAGGTGTGGTCCTCGAAATGGAGGAGTTCATCCATATCCGGCAAAATTTAACGGTCGCTTCTTTTGCTCAAAATGCCTTGACCGAGGACAACCTTGAACTACCATTCCTGGAAGAATTTCTTTTTTCGATTCCATCAGTCGGTTTTTTAACTGATGAAATTAACCGAATCTTTACCCCGGAAAACCTTATAAATGATAATGCCTCACCAGCTTTGAAGGATATCCGTAGTTCGATAGCATCTATCCGTAAACGGGTTTACCAGGTTCTTGAGAGCAAGCTCTCGGAAGAAAAATATAAATCCGCTATACAGGATGATTTTATAACCAAACGAAGTGGTAGGTTCGTCCTGATGCTTAAGGCCGATTTTAAGGGAGCGATGAAGGGCATCATCCATGACAGCTCCGGGACCGGTTACTCAGTATTCATTGAGCCGATGGAAATCGTCGAGATGAACAATAAGCTTGCTAAGCTTGATCATGACGAGAAAGTTGAGATCCGCCGGATATTGATGAACCTTACTTCTACAGTATTTGAATACGAGAGGGAACTGCGCGAATTAAACGAACGCCTTCTTATACTGGATCAGGTTCAAGCGCTCGGAAGGTTTTCTATCAAGAACGATTGCGTATTCCCCGCTATTAATGATGAAAACAAGATTGTCATGAAGAACGGCCGCCATCCTTTGCTTGATGAGAGAATCTACGACCTGAGAGATAAAATTTTCACTGATACAACCAAAACAAAAGTTGTACCGATTTCAATCTCTCTTTCCGATGCTGTTCGTGGATTGGTTATTTCCGGGCCGAACATGGGAGGAAAAACAGTTTCCCTCAAGACCCTGGGGTTGTTAGTGCTTATGGCACAGACGGGCATACCGGTTCCAGCAGAAGAAATAAGCATCCCGTTTTTCAAGCAGGTTTCTGTTGATATCGGAGATAAACAGGAAATAACGAGGAACCTCTCTACTTTTTCGAGCCATCTAATAGTTATTAAACAGGCTATCGAAGCCATTGACAATCCGACGCTTGTCCTGCTGGATGAAATCGGTACCGGTACCGACCCGGAAGAAGGCTCTGCATTGGCAAGAGCGATACTGGATTTCTTCCTGGAGAAGAATTGTTTTATAGCGATTACTACCCACAGTAATTATTTAAAAATGTATTCTTATTCTTCAAAGCATATCAAATCCGCGGCGGTGGAATTTGACAGCTCGAGTGGTAAACCAACATATAAACTGATAGAGGGAAGCCCTGGCTCCAGTAAGGCGTTCCAGATGGCAAAGGAAATTGGATTCCCGGGTGAAATTCTCGATATGGCGAGGAATCACCTTGAATCGGGTCACCAATACCTGGAGGAATTCATTGACCGCCTTGAATCTGAGCGAAAGAAATACCTGGAATTGCAGGAAAAAACCAATCTTCTGAGCTCAGATTTTCAAAAGAAATTAAAAGATATCGATGAGGAGAAATCGAAGTTAGAGGTTCAAAGGCAGAAGTTTGCCATGAAAGCCAAGCAGGATTGGGACGATGTGCTTGATAAATATGAGAGAAAGCTCCGTAAAGTAATCGATGATGCCAAAGAAAGAGCTTCGGCCCTGGAGATTAAGAGACAGTATAAAGAAGGTTTAAAGACAATAGAAGGCGAACTGGAAGCTGAAGAATTGCTCGAACCACTGGAGCGGGATAATAAGACTATTGAACTCCCTGAGGAACTTCAAAAGGGAGACCGTGTCAAATTAAGGCATATGAGTGGTGTTGCCAGGTTGCGCAGGCACTGGAAAAAGGCTAAAGATAAAAAGGTGCTCATCGAGGTAAAGGGTAAAAACCTGGAAGTCACAGCAACAGATATAATAGAAGTACTGCCTCCAGAAAAACCGAAAACCGACGGAGAGAGGATGTATCAGGGTTTTAACATTGAAAAACAGGGAATAGCGGTTACTGAATTGATGTTACTTGGAAAACGTGGTGACGAAGTTGAGGAATTGTTGTCCAAGTTTATCGATGATGCAGTTCTTGCCGGTTTATCAGAGGTAAGGGTGGTTCATGGGTACGGTACGGGGGTCGTGAAAAATATCGTACTGGAATATCTGAGAAATCACCCAATGGTAAAGGAATATTCTGAGGCTCCATATGACCGTGGAGGCGGTGGGGCCACAGAAGTGAAGTTGAAAGATTAACTAAAAACATCTATCTTATTAATATAAGTTACAGGTGAGATGCCGAAAGACTTCAGAGAATTTGTAAATGAAGTAAGCGCAAGAGCGAGCATAATCAGGATTATTTCCGATTATTCGAAACCCCGGAAACAGGGTAGCCGTTATGTCGCGCTATGTCCTTTTCACAAGGAGAAAACTCCTTCATTCAGTATAAATCCAGAGAAGAATCTTTATCATTGTTTCGGCTGTGGAGTCGGGGGAAATATTTTCAACTTCGTCATGGATATTGAGAAAGTCGAATTCAAGGATGCAGTAAAAATCGTCGCTGAAAGATGCGGAATTCCCATACCTTCATTTAAATCAGCTCCCAAAGAAAAAGAATCTACATACGATCTGCTCTATGAGTTAAATGAGGCTGCAGCGGCATGGTTTTTTCAGAACCTGTTAAACCATGACAATGCCTATGGGTACCTTAACAATCGAGGAATTGATGAGAAAGTCGTCAAATCGTACAGGCTGGGATATGCCCCAGATAACTGGGAGGGATTGATATCTCATATCGGGAAAAGAAATTACGATAAAAAAATCCTGGAGAAGTCAGGATTGTTTCTGGTTACTAAAAACGGCGAACTGAAAGACCTCTTCCGGGGCAGAATAATGTTCCCGATTCATGACTACCGCGGCAGGATTGTCGGTTTTGGCGGGAGGACGATCACGGATGATAATATTAAATATCTTAACTCTCCGGAAACTCCGATTTTTCATAAGAGCCGGAATCTGTTCGGCCTCGACCGAGCAATCACTCCTATGAAGGATGAAGATAATGTTATCCTTGTTGAGGGATATTTTGATCAGATACTACTCTGGCAGCACGGATTTCATAATGCCGTGGCCCCACTCGGTACCGCTTTCAACGAACAGGCCGCAGGCATTTTGAAAAGGTATACCTCTAAAGCAACTGTTTCATTCGATTCGGATGAGGCGGGGCAAAAGGCGGCTGTTCGAGCGCTTCAGCCGCTGCTTTCACTTGGGTTTGAGGCATTCTTTATAAAACTTCCCTCCGGTATGGATCCGGATGATTACATCCGAAAACATGGGGCAGCTTCATACAAGGATTTACTGAATAATTCTCTTCCTATGTTTGAGTTTTTATATGAAAAGGCAACCGAAGGAAAAAACCTGGAAAATCCAAGGGAGAAAGCTGAGGTTATTAATTCCATTGCTGAAACCATCAAAGGTGTACAGGATGTAACTGAGCGGGATATTTACTTACGAAAGCTTGCCGAGAGAATGAATGTGAGCATGAACGTTATTCTCCAGAAGACTCGAGACAGGACGGCAATTCGTCAAACACGAAATCAAAAAGTTAATCCTATAAAACTACCTTTTGATGAATCAAAGGTTATCAGGATTCTATCAGATGGTAATATATGTTTTGAGAAAGAGCTGGAAGAGATTATTGAAGAAGGCCTGGTTTTCGAACTGACAGGGAAAGCGATTCACTGGGCATTGGCCAGAAAAGAAAAAGAAAATGTGTCAGGTTTTATAGAAGGATTAGAATCAGACACAGAACGTACTATTATAAGTAGAATACTGGTTGAGGATTTCGAATATAAAGATTCCCCGGAGCGAGAGCTCATAGATTGTATCCACAGCATAAGAAAAAGATATCTTTTAAAACTCCAGGAATCGGGGAAAAAAGAGCTTTCTGAGGCAGTTAAAGCAAAAGATGAGGAAACAGCGACTAAAATATTAAAAAAAATACAAGATTTGGCTTGTCAAATTGAAAAATTATCCTAAATTATAATGTGTTATACTGGGATTTATGCGCCCTGAATAATATTAATATCTGAGGTGATGTTTTTGAAGATTGAAGAGAAATATGATGAAGTAAAAGACCTTATTAACCTCGGCAAAGAGCGGGGTTATTTATTATATGATGAAATAAATGATATCCTGCCCGAAGAGCTTTCTGAATCATCAGATTCACTGGACGATATCTTTAAAAGTTTTGATGCCCATGGCATCAAAATTGTCGACAGTGAAGAAAAGATGGATAAAGAGGCTGAGGTTGATGATGATTCAGGTGAAGACGGCAAGGATGATTCTTCATCCGACGTTCAGCTCGAACCATTCGAACGGACAACTGACCCGGTTAGGATGTACCTTCGTGAGATGGGAACGGTACCCCTTCTTGATAGGGAAGGAGAGGTCCGTATTGCGAGAAGGATTGAACGTGGAAATGTAAGAACTCAGAGAATATTGACCCGTACGAAAATAGCTATTGATACAATACTTAGTTTTGAGGAAATCGCTCGTGAAAACCCGGCAGAACTTAAGAGATGTATTGAATATGATGAAACCGAATTGTCCCGTGAAGAGATTGAGCAAATCTGTGCCAAGACGATTAAACTGATTGAACAAATCCGGGAATTAAACGGCTCTAACCATAAGCTATTGAAGAAAAGCGGTTCTAAAATCATTTCTGCTAAAGAGAAGAAAAAAGTCTATAACCAGGTTACGAGGAACAGTGTAAAGATTTCCATTCTCATCAGGAACCTGGACCTGAAAGATGATGTTTTTCAGGATTTGAAAAGCCAGCTGGAAGGTGCAATAACACGAATTGAGAGATTTCAACGCGTTATTGAGAATAAGAAACAGGTGCTCAAGCAGGCCAGGAGTGAAAACGAGAAAAATTCAGCTAATTTCCGGATTAAAGAATCGAAGAAATCTATTACTGAAATCGAAGAGGAATACGAGCTTGAATATAAAGACCTCAAGGAAATCCTGAACCAGGTTTATGATGCTGAACGTTTCACTGAATTTGCAAAAAAAGACCTGATAGAAGCGAACCTCCGTCTTGTTGTTTCTATCGCGAAGAAATATACGAATAGAGGCCTCCAATTCCTGGATCTGATACAGGAAGGCAACATCGGCTTGATGAAAGCTGTTGACAAATTCGAATACAAACGCGGATATAAATTCTCGACATATGCAACATGGTGGATCAGACAGGCAATTACCAGGGCTATCGCGGACCAGGCGAGAACAATCCGTATTCCTGTACATATGATAGAAACGATTAACAAGCTGCTCCGTGTAACCCGACAGCTTGTACAGGAAAAAGGTCGAGAACCGACTAATAAGGAAATTGCGGAAAGGATGGACCTTCCTGAAAGCAAGGTCAGAAAAATCCGCAAGATTGCCCAGGAGCCAATCTCACTGGAGACTCCAATCGGCGATGAAGAAGATTCACATCTTGGCGATTTTATCGAGGATAGCAATGTGATCTCGCCTTCCGACCAGGTTATCGAGAGCATTCTAAAATACCAGACGACCGATGTGTTACAGACGTTGACCGAAAGAGAGAAACAAGTATTGAAACTCCGGTTCGGCGTTGGCGGTGTAAAGGAACATACTCTTGAGGAAGTCGGCCAGCAGTTTGCTGTTACGAGGGAACGTATTCGCCAGATCGAAGCAAAAGCACTTAGGAAACTCCGTCATCCGTCAAGAAGCAGGCTTCTGAAATCCTTTATAGACCATACATTGAGATAACAGAGAATTATTTGCGAAATCCTGAATTTACTTTTTCAGGAATTCGTCTATCAACGGGTTGATTTTAGATTCGGTTTCAAACTGGGTTCCTGAACTATCGACAGTATGAATATAAGGAGCCTCGATGGAATAAAGGATCGCCGCGACTTTTTCCAGAAGTTCCTGTTTTTCATACCCGATAGCAATCTGTTCACGTACAGCATGAATTCTTTGCATCGCTTTATAGACACTGATTTTAAGCATCAGGACCAGATCAGGGATGGGGACTTGTTTTTCATTTTCCTCTCTTATTTTTACCGGATCAGCGCCGAGCGCCCCCTGATATGCCATTGTCGAATAATAATATCTTCCACAGAGGACAATTTTTCCTTCTTCCATAGCAGGTTTTATTAGGTGTTCTGTATGTTGAATCCGGTCTGTCAAGTAAATCCTAGC
Organism: Acidobacteriota bacterium; assembly: GCA_016932915.1. GTDB lineage: Bacteria > Acidobacteriota > DATKUA01 > JAFGBY01 > JAFGBY01 > JAFGBY01. The sequence continues at coordinate 19,154 of JAFGBY010000165.1, forward strand.
CTCTTCTTCCGGTGTCAAATTTCCCCGCGCTCCGTTTGCTATCTGTCTGGCTTTTTCTCCTTCCGCGCTTTTCCATGGTTCAGAAGTTTTAATTACATCATAGCCGAGCTTCAGAAGTCTTTTATACTGCCGGTCAATATGGTAATCCTTTCCGGAACCGTCAATTCCTTCAAATACTATAAATTTACCTTTTTTAGGTGGGGAAGGAGGATTCATCATTTATTTCTTTGTTATTGTGCTTGTAAGGTACGCCCGTATAAACTGTTCAAGGCCACCATCAAGGACATTGTAAACATCTCCAGCTTCATAAGATGTTCTATGGTCTTTTATTTTCTGGTAAGGATGAAGCACATATGATCTGATCTGGCTGCCCCATTCAATCGATTTTTTACCCGCTTCGGTAGCTTCCTGTTCCTTACGCCGTTTTTCGAGTTCCCATTCATAAATTCGGGCTTTAAGCATCTTCATCGCTGTTTCTCGGTTACGTATCTGCGAACGTTCATTCTGACACTGCACAACAATACCTGTCGGCATATGTGTTATCCTGACCGCAGAATCAGTAACGTTAACATGCTGGCCACCTGCACCGCTGGAGCGGTACGTATCAATTCTTATATCCTTTTCGTTGATTTCAACCTCGATGCTATCATCGATCTCAGGGAAAACATAAACAGACGCAAAAGATGTATGCCTGCTTTTATCTGAATCAAATGGAGAAATACGCACAAGCCTGTGAACTCCGCTTTCAGCTTTCAGAAATCCGTAAGCATACTCTCCTTCTATAAGGATGGTAGCGTTTTTAATACCTGCCTCGGCTCCGGGTTGATGGTCTATAACAGTGACTTTGTATTCCGCTTTTTCAGCATACCGGGTATACATCCTCAGGAGCATTTCAGCCCAGTCCTGGGAATCTGTACCGCCTGCGCCTGAATTAATTGTAAGGTAAGCGTTACTCGGATCGTTTTCTCCGCTGAGAATCTGTTTATATTCGATATCTTCAATCAGTCCAGCGTAGTCTTCTACTTTATTATTAAGCTCTTCGGTTACATTCTCGCCTTCATTGGAAAGTTCGATCAAGGTTTCAATATCTTCATGAAACCTTGTCAATGCTTCGAGATTTTCTTTATATATGTCGAGGCGTTTTTTCTCGCGCATCAGTTTCTGCGCAGTCTCGTGGTTATTCCAGATATTAGGGTCGGCTAGCTCCTGTTCGAGCTCATTTATCCGCTCCGGATCAGCTGCTTTTTCAAAGATACCCCCTGAGATGGTGGGCTCTTTCGCTCAGTTCCTGGTATGTTGACTTAAAATCATCTGCCATAGTTTGTTTCCATAATTACAGACTGGATTCTATCATTTTAGATGTCACAGTCAAACCGCTTATTGGAAGCGAAGATATTTGATTATCGTCCGTGAATGTGATTCAATTACAACAAGATTTGTTCGAGGAGGAAAGAATAATGAGAAAACTCTTCTCAATAACGATTATTATCTTACTTGTTATCTCAGTTTTTCTAGTCGCGGATGACAAGAAAAAGGATGAAGCTGTATACAAACTAAAAGCTAAATATCCGGTTCTTGCCAAAATCGAGAATAATTACAAAGCTATGCAAGAAAAAGCTGATGCCGTTACAGATGCGATTCTGAAAAAGATTGCCGAAGAGAAAAAAGCAAAAAAACTGAAAAGCACGGTGCTTCGGTTTGATGTAAGCGGAATTATCAAACCTACCGAGCTTGAGGATTTTAAATCTGAATTCCATTTCCCACCAGTAGCTCAATACTATACCGGTACCTGTTGGAGTTATTCCGCAACTTCATTTTTCGAGACGGAGATTTATCGTCTTCACGAGAAAAAGATAAAGCTATCCGAGATGTTTACCGCTTATTGGGAATATGTTGAAAAAGCAAAAGGTTTCTTCAACACACGCGGTAATTCCGAATTTGAACAAGGCTCAGAAAGTGATGCCGTTGTCCGTGTGTGGAAGAAATACGGCGCTGTTCCATATGATGTATATGATGGTATCCTGGCAGAAGATGGGCTTCACTATCATAATCCAATGCGTGATGAAATATTCAGTTTCCTGAATTGGTGTAAGGATAATAACTACTGGGATGAGGAACTGATCGTTGAGACAGTAAAGAATATTCTAAATAAAACTATGGGTGCGCCGCCTGAAGAATTTATGTGGAATGGGAAGAAATATACACCGAAGAGTTTCCTTGAAAATGAAATGCAGCTAAACCTGGATGATTATATTCAATTCCAATCTACATTATCTCTTCCTTTCTATACACAGGGAGTATTTGATGTTCCCGATAACTGGTGGTTCAGTGATGAATACTACAATATTCCACTGGATGATTTCATTAATGTAATAAATAAAGCTATAGAAAATGGTTATACATTAACTATAGGTGGTGATGTGAGCGAGCCTGGATATAACGGCTGGGAGGAAGTACAGGTGGTACCAAGCTTTGATGTTCCAGCTGAGTATATCAACCAGAGTTCCAGAGAATATAGGATATATGCTGGTATCACCGAGGATGATCATGGTATTCATCTGATCGGTTATACCAAGTTGGATGGCCACTATTGGTACCTTATAAAAGACTCTGCAAGGAGCGCAAGACAGGGTAAACATAAAGGGTATCAATTCTACAGAGATGATTATGTAAAATTGAAAATGCTTACAATAGGTATGCATAAGGATGCAGCGAAAGATATTCTTGCGAAGATCGCAAAGAACAAACCTGCCGAAAAAGAGCTGAAACTGGAAGTAGATGGCCCGTCAATCAAATAGAAATAAATAGAAAAAATTTGCCCCGGCTTTAGTGCCGGGGCTTTTCTTTTTAGGAGCGGTGTAGTTACGTGAGACTATCTTTCATTAAGTCAATTGGAAGAGTTTAAGTATCGTTATTCAAATGACAGGTTAAGTTCGCGGCAGAGATTCATCACTGTTTCATTATTCTGCTTGATCGAGTTTTTCTGAGGTGTTATGTAAATTCTTTCGGCGAGCTTTTCTCCCAATCTGCTTCTGCTCAATTTCAGGAACAATCGTTCAAGTATTTCCTTTGGTAGTTTTTTATTTGCAAGCCTCCCGGTGATAAGTTCATCGAGGATGAACTGGAAGATACCCACCCCGGTATTCAGGCCAAAGCCCTTATCACGAAGGTATTCCGGTTCCGCATTAAACAGGTCACGAATGAACTTTCCTGCCTCCAGCAGAAAGCTTGATGTGGTTATTTCATTAGTCACACAGTAGACCTGCCCCTTAATAACATAATCCCACCAGAATTCCTCATAAGTACTACCATAACTCATCGTATAGGCAGTCCCCGACTCACCGGTGTGATTATCGCTTGCAGATACCAGCGCGACTCCAAGTTCTTCAGCCAGTTGTAAAGTGAGCACGTTTTGTTCGTTTGTCCTTTTACCGTTAAGTTCAATTACAGGGAAATAGTTTTTTACGATCACTGGTACTGCTTTCCATTTTAGTTTTTCTCCTGCTTCACACCAGAATATGTGATTCAGTACATTAGGCAGATGATTTTCACTAAGATAATTTACAAATTCATCAAGGTCGCCATTATTAGCCAATTCCTGGAGGTTTTTGTATTGTCCCCTGTTGAGATTGTGGACACCGATATGAATAGTGTGCATATCGGTTATTTCATTGTTGCTGATTGCTCTAATCTTTTTCGGGATCATGGTAAATTCAACACCGGGAATAAATCCGAGTCGATTATTGTTTTTTTTCTCGTATTCCTGAACTTTTTCAACTCCCGAGAATGTATCATGATCTGTCAATATTGGCGTTAAACCTTTTTCAATTGTTTTAAATACAATAGATTCAGGAGTGAGACTTTTATCAAGAACATCATATGATGCATTAGAATGTAGATGCATATCTATTTTAAACTTAGTTATTTTTTCAATATCAGTGAGTTTACTTTTATCTATCCTCTGATATCCAGGTCCGATTAGTTGTATCATTTTATACCTCATTTATTCTAATCTTCACCTTTTATATACAGATTGTAGGTTTAGATAATGTTGTTCTGCTGTTAAAAATTGATTAGGTCAGTATTTTTGAAACCTTGTGAGGCAATTGATTACTGAATATTAATACTTAACTTATATTTTATAGGGTTGAATTTGTTCAGAATTGCAATAGAATGCATTTATCCATTAACAAAGTAATCTAGTTGAGAGAGGAGCATAAATGTTATCAAGAAAACTATTAGTTGTTATTCTGACCGTTGTTCTCTTTTTACCTCTCTTCATGGTTTATGGCAGTGAAGAGGTATCTAATAAGACAGCGGCGGAACTGTTTCCGTATAATCAATTCAAGAGAATGCTGGGTGACAAACTAAGTCCTAAGGATTTTGTCCAGGGTGGGACTGATATAATCAAAGATAGTGAATCCTGGGATTCTTTACCTGCATCTTTTGATTGGAGACCATCCGGTATAATGACCGGTATCCGCAATCAGGGAAATTGTGGAAGTTGTTGGGCATTTGCTGCAGTAGGAGTTTTTGAAGCCTTAATAAGACAAGCGGATTCAACTAATCCTAACCTATCCGAGCAGATGTTAGTCAATTGTGTTGCTGGTAATGATTGTGATGGCGGTTATGTAACCGATGCTCTTGAATATATGGTCAATAACGGTATTGTATTGGAAACCCAGGTGCCTTACAAAGCTCAAAATGGAACCTGCAATTCAGCGGTCGTACCGACATATTATCTTGACCAGTATTGGTACAAATATCTCGGATATAGCAGCCTTGGTGTTCAGATCAATAATATTAAGGATGCAATCTATAACTATGGACCTGTAGCATTGTCAATGACTATATACAGCGATTTTTATTATAATTACAGTAGCGGTGTGTATATCTATGATGGTGTATCTGCTGACGAGGGTGGCCATGCTATCGTAGCAGTAGGCTGGGTCGATGATGCCAGTGTAACAAATGGTGGATATTGGATTTGTAAAAATTCCTGGGGTCCCTCCTGGGGAGAGAACGGTTACTTCCGAATTGGTTACGGTCAGGCAGATATAAATTATTATCTTAGATATGCAACCTATGGCGGTAAAGGAAACAGCGCACCTGTATTTGATTCTTATATTGGTACTTATGACGGTAGAGAAGGTCAAACAATAACCTTTACTATCGGTGTTACCGATGCTGACAATGATACAATTACATACAGCGCTTCCAACTTACCAGCGGACGCAACGATTGATACTGCAACAGGAAAGTTTTTATGGGATGTTGGTTATGTTCATGCAGGAACTTACAGTGTCACGATCCGAGCCACAGATGGAATAGCAACGATATCTCAGGTTGTGACTTTTAATATTGCAAACGTTAAAACAATAAACAAATAGAGGAAGACTGATGATTATACTTAATAATAGAAAAACCATTGCGTTACTATTATTTGGATTATTAGTATTTGGTGGTTTTATATTTGCTCAAACTCCTGTCCCCATTGAAAAAGAGAAAAACATAAAGTTTTTTATACATGGCTCTTACAATATGGTGCAGGAAATGGGAAGTACCGGTGATTATGTAGCTGGAGAAAACGATTTTCCAGTTACTCCATCCCACAATGAAGTAGGTGGCGGTTTACAGATTATGTATCATGTATCTCCACTTATTAGTATCGGGTTGTTGGGTGAATATTTAACAGGAACTGATGTTGAAAAAATCGATCCTTCTGATAACGAAACGTACACATATACTACATATGACAACGTGAATATTCTTGCTAATGTGTACCTGAAGTTCGGCGATGAATTGAAATTTTTTGTAAATGCCGGAGCGGGTTTCAATATGCTAATGCCATATAATGATAAGGAAGAAACCGGCAGTTTAGGAAGCATTATCATTGTCACTAAACCGGATAATTCAACCAACTTCATTTTTGCTGCAGGCGGAGGGATTATGTATGACCTTGGTGGGGTAACCGCAAAACTTGAGGGTCAGTATATATCTAATTCCGAACTGGATAAAAACAGTATAATTATAAGGATCGGCATAGGTTTCTAAAGCCGACATTTAATTAGATAATATTGCCGCCTTTCGAGGCGGCAATATTTATAGTTTCACTCTGAAAATAGTTCCTTCATTGGGAGAGGATTGAAAAGAGATAGAACCGCCGTGCATGTTGATTATCTGTTTTGACAGGCTCAACCCTATACCTGAGCCACCTTCGCTGGTTGAAAAAAATGGCAGGAAAATTTTCTCTCTGTTTTCTTCAGGTATGCCTTTACCGTTATCCTTAATTTCGATTACAATTTTACCATAATTGTCCAAACCTGCTGAAAGCGTAATTGTTTTATCTTTTTTATTCTCAAGTGCATTAATGGAGTTATATATAAGGTTTATAAGGACTTGCTCAATTTGGTCAGGATCGACAAAAAGTTCAAGGTTTTTTGGTTCGATGTCGATTTTTAATTCAATATTTTTTGTGATCAAATTTTTTCTAAGCAGGCTTTTTACTCTGGAGAAAAGTTTTTCAACCTTCACCTTATCAATTTTTGGGCTTGGTATGAGTGTCAGGTTTCGGTAGTTTGTAACAAAGCGGAGTAGTCCTTCGCTTCTTCGCTTTATAGAATCCAAAGCGGTATTCAGATCATCAAGAATTTCCGCCTTCTGGTTTTCTTCGTCTATTTCGTTGCTCAGAATAATCCTGATCATGTCATTGATAGTCGAAGTAAGGGAGGCAATCGGTGTTATGGAGTTCATTATCTCATGTGTTAGAATACGTATCAGTTTTTGCCATGATTCGATTTCTTTGGTCTCCAGCTCACTTTTTATATTCTGCATTGAAACAAGTGTATAAATCCTGTCGTTAAGTGTGAATTTGGATGCACTGACCATCAGCTGAAGTGTCTCAAATTTTGAATCTATAGTGATGATTTTTCTCTCGCCGGAGTCCAGCTCCTTAATCAGGTCAGGAAGGCTTTCGTTGACTTCATCCAATCCATCGATATGAGTTAATCTCCTTATCCCCAGGATTTTTTTTGTTGCCGAATTTATCAGGTCAATCTGTCCCTCTTCGAAATAAGATATCAACCCGATATCTACATGCTGAAATACATTCGAGAGGTACCGGTAATTCTCTTCGGTTTTCGCTCTCGCTTTTCTGAACTCTTCGTTTACCGCTGTGAACATTTCATAAAGCTCATCAAATATTTTACCCTTTCCTCTCGATGAATATGACTGTGAGACATCGGAATATCGTATGGACTCGAGAAATAGGATAAAATCCCTGTTTGTTTTTTCTATATAGTTTATAAGACGGTAGACTTGGTAGAAAAGAAATGGGATCAGTATAAAATTTAAGATTGAGATATTTTTCGATATTAATAACCAGCAGTTGAAAGCGATATTTGCCGCAATAAAGATTAATTCTACGATTACCCGATACCGGAATTTTTTAAAGATCATACTTTTCCATTCTGCGGTAAAGAGCGGCCCTGGTTAGTCCTAGTTCATCAGCCGCCCTGCTGATGTTGCCCTTATGTTTATTAAGGGCAGTTTTTACTACAACCATCTCGACGTCGTCAAGATTGAGGTTATTTATCTTCAATCCTTTAAATTCTTCCGAGAATGATGAGAAAAAAAAGTCTTTCGGTTGGAGTATATCAGCATCGCTCATAATGATCGCTCTTTCGATCGCATGCTGCAGCTCACGGACATTTCCAGGCCATTCATATAATTCAAGTTTCTTTATTGCGGTATCCGAAAGCCTGATATTATTTTTATTATATTTCCTGGCATAAATTTTCAGGAAATGTTCAGCAAGGAGAGAGATATCTTCAATCCTGTTTCTGAGTGGAGGTATATGAATTTCGACGGTATTAATTCGATAGAGAAGGTCCTGTCGGAATTTTTTTTCCTGAACCATTTGCAGGATAGGCATATTTGTCGCGCATATAAGGCGTATATCTATAGGTATCGGTTTATTGGACCCCACCCTATATATTTGCCTGGTTTCCAGTACTCTCAATACTTTTGATTGAAGCGCCATTGACAGGTTACCGATTTCATCGAGGAAAAGCGTGCCCCCTGAGGCTATCTCGAATCTCCCGGCCCGGTTTTCGCGTGCGTCTGTGAAGGCTCCCTTCATATGTCCGAAAAGTTCGCTTTCGAACAGGCTTTCGCTGATTGAACCCATGTCTACGCTCACAAATATTTCATCCGCTCGCTGGGATTTCCTGTGAAGCGCCCTCGACACCAGTTCTTTACCTGTTCCGTTTTCGCCGAGGATCAGGATATTTGCATCTGTGACGGCTACCTTGTCGATAGTTTTAAAAACTTCTTTCATAGCCGGTGAGACACCAATAAAATCATGATATGGTTTATCTAGTTCGTCACTTAATATTTTCTGACGCGATTTTAAGTTCCTGATTTCTGTTTTTGATTTCTTCAGGTTGATGGCTGCGTTGATGGTCGCAAGGAGTTTTTCATTTTGCCAGGGCTTAAGAATAAAATCAAATGCTCCAGCTTTAATTGCCTCAACAGCTTTTCCGACGTCTCCATAAGCAGAGATCAGTATAACCACAGCTTCCGGATCCATCTTTATAATTTTATCGAGCCATTCCAATCCCTCTTTGCCGCCTGTGGCGCCGGGTGTGAAGTTCATATCCAGAAGTATTACATCATATGATTGTTTTTTCAGCAGAGCCGGAAGCATTTCGGGGTCGGAGTAAGCATCTACCTTTCCGAGGTGCATCTTGAGAAAAAGCTGAGCCGATTTTAATACATCTATATCATCATCTATTATTATTACGCTTCCTGTTTTATCTGACATAACAATTCCTTTTTATAACTGCTTAAAGCAAGGTATTTGCCAGCTTTTCGAAATTGTACTCATTCTGTAAATCGGCTAAGTTATATATTTATAAGTACTTAATAGTCTTTATATTTGCCCGCATGGATTATTATACTTGACGTGTTCGATAATGAACAGTTTTTTATTGAAAATGAACATCTTTACATGGATATAATTCTAAATATCCGGGTAAGCCCTTTATAATCAATAATTAAATAATTGGCATGTATCTTGATATATCTTGTGTGAATTAATTAATGACATTGAGGAATAGAAAATGAGCATGGATAAGGTAATCGAAAGGAAAAAATGGACCCCCAAAAAAATCGGAAGCCTGGTTGGCGCGCTGGTAATTGTAATCCTCCTGCTGATGGCTATTTTTGGAGTAAATGAATCAAGTTTGAAAGTAAAAGCGGAACGCCTGACTATATCCACAGTTGCTAAGGATAGATTTCAGGAGTTTATCCCAATCACAGGTACAGTAACTCCTCAACAGACAATGTACATGGATGCTGTTGAAGGCGGGACGGTGGAAGAGATTTTCCTGGAAGCCGGTACGATGTTGAAAAAGGGAGACAAGATACTTCGCCTGGAAAATACCAACCTTGTCCTGGATATTATATACCGAGAGGCACAGCTCTTTGAGCAGAGCAATAACCTCAGAAATTCTAGACTCCTTCTTGAGCAGAACAGACTGCAACTTAACAGTGACCTGGCACAGGCAGAATACGAGCTGAAGAAAAAAGAGAACGACTTTAAACGAAAGGAACGCCTCTGGAAAGAACAGTTAATCTCTGAACAGGATTATGATGATGCGAGGGCTGAATATGATTTTCTTCTGAAAAAATATGAATTAACCAAAGAAAGTCTTAAGAAGGAATTATATTTCGGCGAACAACAGGTCGAACAATTGGACAAGAGTCTTAAAAGAATGAGATCGAACCTGGCAATAGTAACAAAAAACCAGGAAAACCTTACTATCAAGGCTCCTATTTCAGGATACTTGACATCTCTTAATGCTGAAGTCGGGCAATCCATTGCTAAAGGGGAGAGATTCGGTCAGATCGACCAACTTGACGGTTTTAAAGTCCGCGCAAGAGTTGATGAACATTATATTGCCCGGGTAGAGATGGAAAGGCTCGGAGAGTTCGATTTTAATGGGAAAGGGTATGGACTTATAGTGAGGAAGATTTTCCCGGAAGTAAAAGACGGGACCTTCGAGATAGATTTTGATTTTAAAGATAAAGAGCCGGACGGAATACGGCGCGGGCAGACCCTGCACATCAAGCTCGAACTTGGCGATGAAGAAGAGGCAATTGTTCTGCCCAGGGGAGGATTTTACCAGACTACCGGTGGGAACTGGGTTTACGTTCTTGATGAATCGGGGAAAAAGGCAACGAAGAGGAAAATTAAATTAGGTACAGCTAATCCGTCAGTTTATCAGGTACTGGAAGGGCTAAAACCGGGAGAGAAAGTTATAACGTCGCCTTATGATAATTTTGGCGATATGGATGTTCTTATATTGCAGGACTAATTGAAAGGATAGTAGGATGATAGAAGCAAAAGATTTATTCAAAGTATACAGAACCGAAGAAGTTGAAACTACAGCTCTTAATAAAGTGAATCTCAAGATTGAAGAAGGTGAATTTGTCTCGATTATGGGCCCATCCGGCTGTGGAAAGTCCACAATGCTGAACCTTCTTGGATTACTTGATAACCCGACATCGGGGGAACTATGGATACTGGGCGAAGAGGTATCTAAATATAAAGAAAGACAGAGAACCAATCTGCGGAAAGGGAATCTAGGCTTTGTATTTCAGAGTTTTAACCTGATTGATGAATTGACCGTTTATGAAAACATCGAATTGCCGCTTCTATACCTCGGGAAATCCGATTATAAGCGCGGAAAGAAGGTTATGGAGGTGCTCGAAAAGATGCAGCTCGTTCCTCGAAAAAATCATTTCCCTCAGCAGCTTTCAGGCGGTCAACAGCAGCGTGTTGCAGTTGCAAGGGCAGTTGTGACCAACCCGAAGATTATACTTGCTGATGAGCCTACCGGTAACCTCGATTCAAAACATGGTGAAGAGGTAATGGATATGATGAAGAAACTGCATGATGAAGGTACTACTATCATCATGGTAACACACTCACCTTCATACGCTGAATATGGCGACCGGATTGTGCATCTCTTTGACGGCCAGATTGTATCACAAAGCATGAACGGCAGTGTGAAAAGTATTAAAGGCAAGGTAAGAATCTAAGAAGATCCTTACTTCGCTTTATTCAGATTAATGTGATTTTTAATGAAATGCAGGTGAATTATGCTCAAGAATAATTTATTAACTATGTTGCGAAGTTTTAAGAAATACCTGTTTTATAATATTATAAATATCATAAGTTTATCACTGGGTGTACTCTCCTGTATTTTATTATTTGTCTATATAAACCAGGAATTAAGTTATGACTCCTT
>JAFGBY010000166.1 GCA_016932915.1 Acidobacteriota bacterium
CCTCTTCATCTTCGGGTTGAATGACAAATTGACCCGGCTGGATTCCCACCAGCTGGAATATATAAAAGGTACGCTTCGTGGCGCACCTGAGTTCGCAGAGAAATACAATAAAAATTGTATATAAATTTAACGAATTAAGCCAGAGATACATAAAAAAGTGATTATAGAACTGAAGGTTATTAAAAATATGAATAACCGATATACTGTCGCTGGATTTCCCTGCCTCTACAATTCTCATATATATTAAAACGATAATCCAATGTATACACCACCCGACAACCTGAAAGTATTAAGCTTAACATCTATTGTTCCCAGTGAACCTGCCGGTCCTTCTATAGTATCATTGTACCGGTATTGGCTCTGGTTTCCGGCTGCATCCAGATAGAGAAAGTCTCCGGAAATACCAGCGTATACATTGGAAGAGAAGTGAAAAAATACTGACAACTTGGATTTTATGGCCCATCCATAACATTCACTGTTGCTCCGCTTCGATCTTAACACGTGATAATCCGTATCGACCGCTATCAGGTATGGTGTGCCTGAAACAGTCAGGCTCATTTGAAAGAAATCAGAAGCTTTGAATCTGCTTGCAATTACCAGAAGGGGTATGAAGTGCATAATCTCGTATGTACCCACAAGCCCGGAAATATTTTCATTCAATCCATAAGAAGGATCGAGATATGCCTGATAAGTTTCATATGAAGGATACCATTGATCCACATTGCTCGCTTCATAGTAAAACTGCTCATAAAGAAAGCCCAAACCGAAGTCTATCATAAAAAGGGAAGAAAGCTTGACACTATACAGAATCTCACTGTCAATGTAATAGACTATCAGGTTAGTATCACTTGTGGAATAAACATCCAGAGTTGAACTTGTCGCCCAGGGATTCCCATCCAAATACCAGACCCCCCAGTCTGAATCCTTCAATTTGCCCGGTTCGCTTGTTATGTTTTTTCGAAAATACAGGTTTATCTTAAAATTTTTGAAGAGGGTAGCATAAATATCCCCGCCCACCATCAGTATGTTCAACGGGAACACGAGCTCGCTTATCTTAAAGCCCAACGATGTCGTGTTATTGGCTACATCCGTAAAATTCCAGCCAATGCCGTAAGAGTTGAAACCGAACATCCAGTCCGCAGCAGTATTAACACTAACAGCAAAGTCCTTCTCCTCTGCCGGGAGGATGGTGACCATCAGGAAAAGCATAAAGATGAAGAGTACAGTACTTTTTATTTTTACCATGATTATTGGGATCTCCATTCCTTCAGTTTGGACAGGATGTTCTGTGAAGAACCGGCTGCTGAGTATTCGAAAAGACCAAGGGAGTAACTGTAATCATAACCGTAATTTCGTGAAACTTTCAAGTAACACAAGCCAGTATATGTTGCCGTCCAGTTAAGTACCGTGCCGGAGGAACTTCCGCTTTGCCTGGTTATCTGCGTGCCGATTGAATCAAAAATGACAATCGTCGTAGCAAAATAATCATTATAGGGAATATCTGTAACGATATCGTAGATTAATCCTGAAGTTGCATAAAATTTCGAGTAATCAACATCTCCGGATGGATATAGGTTTCTTGCCTGCCATTCACCAGGCTGGATAGGATGACCCGTATTAAAAGTATTATCCGGTTCATATATATCGGTTCCTAAAATTATATAGGGTTCCAGATTGATTACGGTTTCAATCATGTTCTGGCTTTTTGTATCAACGAAAACGGAGCCGAATGATGTTCCGAAAGTTGAGGACTCCAGGGTCGCCATTACAATATAGGAAGGTGTTTTCCCGCTACAAGTGAGGCTTGCGGTGTATGGGAATACCGGATCTGTTATGCTTATTTCACCATCGGCATAACCATTGTAATCACCGTAAAGGATGGTTAATGTTCCGGATGTGACAGGCGTATTGTTGTAGATTGTCACTATAATAGTTGAGTTAAGAGAGCAGGATGCAAGAAGGAGAGTAATGAGGATTGATAAGAAAATAAATATTATTTTTATTGACAATTTCTTCATTTCAAACTCCTTTCTCAGTATTCATGCCACTTGCTGATGCGGTCACTTTCAGAATCCGCTATAAATATATTGTTAGCTGTATCAACAAAAACATCGAAGGGATTATAAAATCCCTTATAAGAAAAAGTCGAAGAAGTGCCTGGAGTAATATACCATCCATTATATCCTCCCCCAATCCAACCCAAGGCAGTTCCTGAAGCATCCCATTTAGAGATTCTATCATTATATGCTTCAGCTATATAGATATTTCCGTAAGTGTCTACGAACAGACCTCTGGGACCACCAAAAAATTGATATCCGGTACTATATGAAGCCCCTGAATCAGTTTTCCAGCCATTGCTGCCCCCACCAATCCAACCCAAGGCGGTTCCTGAAGCATCCCATTTACAAATCCTTTCATTTTCACTATCCGAAATATATATGTATCCTGATGAATCGACATATACTCCGGTAGGACGGTTAAAACTGTTGTATTCAGAACCCGGAGATGGCGCAGAAGATATTTTCCAGCCATCACTGCCACCTCCTATCCAGCTGTCGAGGGTAATCATATTCACCAGCCAGGGTAATGAGTATTCATCACCCCCTAAAATCGGTGATTTCAAATACCGATTTTATCA
>JAFGBY010000167.1 GCA_016932915.1 Acidobacteriota bacterium
ATCCGGCGATCCGAGATGGATAAACGCCTGGATATATTTCGGGCTGATGGTTCTGATTCATCCAATTTATGTATTAGTAATATTGAAAAACAATCCCGAGATATTCAATGTCAGGAACAGATGTGGCGAAGGTACTAAAAGATATGACAGGGTATTACTTCTATTAATATTCCTTTTTATGGCAACGGCGTATTTTGTTGCTGGTTTCGATAAAAGACACGGATGGAGTGATATCCCACTGCACTACTCAATTATCGCATTTGTTTTGGGGCTCTTCCCGTATGCGCTAATAACATGGTCACTTGCCACTAATAAACACTTTGAACCATCTGTAAGAATTCAGAATGACAGAAATCATAAAGTTTGTGACCGAGGGCCTTATAAATTCATCCGACATCCAGGATATGCGGGAATGGTTTTCTTTTCTTTGCTGGTTCCTGTGATGCTGGGATCTTTTTATGCTTTTATATCTGCGATTCTAAGTATCATCCCGACAATTGTAAGAACAGCATTAGAAGATAGAACTTTGCATAAAGAACTGGATGGATACAAAGAATATGCCTCCAGGGTTAGGTATCGCCTTGTGCCGTTTATATGGTAATAAAATACCCGGAATAAAATCCGGGCTATACATCCATATAACTATTAGTAAGAACTAAACTTTAAGCCTGCTTTTAAATGGGAGGAAGGTCATAAAATCGGCGTGATGAACTATGTAGGCTTCGGTGGATCGTGTAACGTGATCCCCTTCACCGGCATGAGCTGCGATAATATGGCATACCTCTGCCGGTAAGCCGCACTCAGTTGCCAGGGCGACTCCGGAGAACGGGTGCCTCAAATACTTACCATAGGTTCCTTGTACCGTCTTACCATCCTTCTTGTCGTACTCAAGCAATTTACCCACATCCGCAAGTATTGCGCCGGAGATAAGAATATCCATATCCACAGGTAGATCATCACCGAAAAACTCATTACATTTCTCACCTGCATCCCTTGCAATATGAACAACAGCCCTTTTGTGAGTCATAAAAGAAACCTTAAGGTCAGGAACCAGAAGTGTAAACGGAATAGAATTAAGGTCTTCGGGAGTTAAAACGCTCCGCTCAATCGCAACTTCCCAACACTTAGCCGTATTTTCCCGCAAATCCTTATTCTTGATCCATTCAAGTTCCGGCCAGAGTTTTTTTATCTCATCCTTCATTTGCATTCTCCTGTTTTTGTTTTACAGGGTGGATATTAGCAGATAGATTTTCAGTACGCAACACAATCCCATACATCGGAAAATATTAAACTAACATCATTCTTCCAATCCTCATCAATCATCTATAGTTTATGGTATATATATTGCTTACTATTCTTTGGAAAAGAATTCATCTATTCAGATGCATCTCTCTTCCATGTTGAAAAAATCTAAAAAATGAGTTAGATTCACAACTTGAGATTACACTTAGAAAATAGATGCTGTCTGGAATTCTAACCGCTACTTGGAGGTATATATGAAGCTCTCAAAAGCAATATCTGTTGTTACTGTACTGTTATTACTATCAACAACATTATTCGGCCAATCAAACGAAGAATTATATAAAGGCTAT
This sequence comes from Acidobacteriota bacterium, assembly GCA_016932915.1. Classification (GTDB taxonomy): domain Bacteria; phylum Acidobacteriota; class DATKUA01; order JAFGBY01; family JAFGBY01; genus JAFGBY01. The sequence continues at coordinate 1,593 of JAFGBY010000167.1, forward strand.
CAATTTTATTTCACCACACCGGGCGCTCATGCTCTTGGTATGGGCGGTGCATTTACTGCATATGCAAACGATGTATCAGCCGCATATTACAATCCAGCCGGGCTGGCTTCCATTAAAAAAGCTGTGATTAATGCTGAGGGAAGATACGCAAATTGGAAATCATTTAGAGCAGGTAGCACTGATGCTTACTTAAACGATACCCTAACAGAGTTTAGCGACTCGGCTTTTACCCCTTCATTTTTCTCAATTGCTTACCCGATTGGCAACTTTGCATTGGCTTTTTCTGTTACTAATTTTGTAAATTATTTTGAGGAATATTCTCTTCCCGTGCGTGAATTACCTGGTGGAACAGGATATTTACCTGCTGAAAACGGTGTAATTGACATTAACGGGTACAACTTCCATGGTACAGTATCTATGAATATCTCACCACATTTTTCACTCGGAGTTTCGTTGGGGATTACTCTTCTTAGCCAGAACAATTCTTCAGTTGTAATGGTATTTGATGAAGCCAACCCCCTTGCTGAACAGACAGATGCATCGACTGAGGTAGAAACTGATGATTACGATACAGCATTGAATTTTTCACTTGGGCTAATCTACAGACCTATTAAACCGCTTTCAATAGGTGTTGCATTTCAGTACAATCCATCTATGACCGCACTACAGAACCTATATATTGACGGTGATAATACCTCCGGGATGTTATATGATACAATTTATTCACATTTCGACACACCCGACAGGCTGGCAACAGGTATCAAATTTCAGCCTTCTGATAGGTTTATCGTAGCCGCTGACTTAGTCTATATCTTCTATGAACAGCTTGGGGACGGATTAATAGCCGCTAAGGATATTACCGAATTGGGAATTAAAAGGGGCGACAGTCTCTCAAGCTACTTCGAGGCAGAAAACCAGATCGAACTACATGCCGGATTAGAATTATTGTTGGGTAACCTCGAAGCGCCTTTCGCGTTACGTTGCGGAATATATACAGAACCACTTCATATGATAAGATTCAAGGGGTCTCTGATAAACGAACAGTTTGCATGGAATCTTGAAGATTATTTCAGCGAACTGGAAGATTATGAAATCACACTAACCGCAGGAATAGGATTCCCTCTTGGCCAATCACTGGCAGTCGATTTGGCATATCTATATTCAAATAATTACGACCAGTTTATCTGTACATTCTCATTGTTCTTATAAATTAATATTGAATGGAATTAAATTGGCATAGGATATATCAAAAACAGGCTGAGTGGACCCAGTCCACAAGGAATTATCTTTTTAGACGCGCGGGTTTGCACCGCGCGTCAATTATATTGGAAGCTGGATGCGCTACAGGCGTGATTACAAATGAACTGGCTTCCAGAACATCTGCAATCACTATTGGAATTGATAACGACCTAAAGCCACTCAGTTTAATTGATACAAATAATCAGAATCTCTATATTGCCTGTGCAGATGTTCATAAGCTACCTTTTAAAAAAGGTTTATTCGACGCTGTCATCACGAACTACCTTCTTATCTGGCTCGAAAATCCAAATGAAGCACTTAAAAAACTTTATGAATTTATAAGACCAGGTGGATATCTTCTAATCTGCGCGGAGCCGGATTATGACGGAATAATAGAGTATCCGGATAGTGGCATCAAGACCTCACTGATCAAATCGCTTCAAGATGAAGGGCTTCAACATACCGACCTCGGAAGAAAAATGAATGAAATATTATCCGCCCTCTCATTTGAATTTGAATCCGGGTTTGTAAATTATAGTTCATCCGGGAATGTTGATGATATTCTATCGATAATCCCCGGGATCAACAAAAATCAAATTGGTAACGGTTGGGTGTTTATCCAACCCATATACTATGCCATTATTCATAAACCCCGCTAATTTCATATATTCTTCGTCAGCATATTTAACTGTAGTATAATACTACCGAAGGTCTTTATATGAAGATAAAACATCTTAATACACTCCTTACCTTCGGTGAAACTGAGTATTTCATCAAACAGGTACAGCTCGCCTTAAAAATTTGTAGAGAAATTGAAAAGGAGAGAGGGAAAGCACTTTTTGTCGGCGGCATAGTCCGGGACCTGCTGATGAAGAAGCGTGATCCCGGTATACACCTTAAAGATATCGATATTGAAGTCTACGGATTGAATGAAAACCAATTGATGGAAATTCTTTCCAAATTCGGCACTCCACTTACTGTTGGAGCTTCATTTGCTGTTATCAAACTGAACGGCCTCGATTTTTCCATGCCTCGAAGGGACAAGAAAACAGGAACAGGGCATAAAGGATTTGAAATAACAATAGATCCTCAAATGTCATACCCGGAAGCTGCAAGAAGAAGAAGCTTCACAATAAATTCCATGGGGCTTGATCCCCTCACAGGAACAATCTTCGATCCTTTTGGAGGAAAACGCGACCTGAGAAAAAAAATACTCAGGATTGTTGATCCACAGACTTTTACCGAGGATTCACTTCGAGTGCTACGAGGGATGCAATTTGTTGGAAGGTTTGGATTAAAAATTGACAGGGACACAGCTGAATTATGTCGTTCGGCAAATCTAGATGATATAAGTCCGGAACGAATCGGCGAAGAATGGATGAAACTCCTGATGCTCGCGAAAAAACCTTCCGTTGGCTTAAATGCAGCTATTCATCTGGAAATAATACAAAAACTTCATCCCGATATTTATGCAATGGTTGAAACTAAGCAGGAACCAGCCTGGCACCCGGAGGGAGGCCTCTGGCAGCATACTATAAACTGTGTCGATGAAATGGCTGAGATTATAAACCGGGAATCACTCTCAAATGATACTATCGAAATATTAATGCTCGCAGCTCTTCTTCATGATATTGGAAAACCTTTAACAACTGAAATAATCGACGGTAAAATAAGATCATATAATCATCACAAAGCCGGAAAAAATCCTGCTCGTGATTTTATGACACAGATAAAAAGAAACAGGAAAACAATTAATTCTGTTCTGCCACTTATCGAAGAACACCTTTTCCTTACCTTTTCACCTGAGCCCAGTGAAAAAGCTGTAAGAAGACTCTCTGTAAGGCTCAAGCCTGCTACAATTGAAATGCTTTGCTTTTTAATAGAAGCCGATATGAAAGCCCAAAAGGCGAATAAGAAACGACTTGAGGGAATAGATATCCTCCGCAATAAAGCTATTGGATTAAAAATACTCGATTCAATGCCAAAACCGTTATTGACAGGAAATATATTGATGCAAAAGGGGTATAAACAGGGGAAACACCTGGGAGAAATACTGGATGCCGCTTATCAGGCACAGCTGAATGGAGATTTCACATCGGAAAGGCAGGCATTGGATTGGCTCAATGATAATAAAGGCAGATTCGAACAATAATTGTGCATATTTTGTTAAAAATTAAGATAAAAATTGCTTAAAGTATAGGTTTAACCTATAATACTTAACATTACATTATAAAATATTTATCTTGGGTATTGCTTTCTATCCAAACTTGATATATATTTAATGTGTGTAATTATCGAAAAATATTGATTTAGATATTAAAGGATTTAGACATGAGCGGTAACTGGTTTGAGGATGTAATTAACCAATATTCTGAGGTCTTTACTCAAAAACTGTATGACCTTTTAAAATCGATGAATGATCTGGGAGGAAATGCGACTTCACTTCTCACTAATGTGCTCACAGATCCTTCTTTATCCCAGGAACATATACAGGAAATGATAGCCGGTATAAATGAAATCGGCGGAACCTCTATTACGGAAACTTCCTCAAGTGAATTTGCAGTAAACCTCAAGGACACTATCAATGATCTCTCAACCGCTCAAAGCCAGCTTGATATCCTCAATAAACTTATTTTAAATTCCACCAGATTTTCAAATAGGGTTGCGCTGTTCATTATATCCGGAGAAAGAACAATAGGATGGCTAGCATGGGGATTTGTTGATACGCCATCAGAGGAGATAAGCCGAAAAAAACTCGATGTCGCACATAATCCGAATGCTATCATTTTCCGCGTAAGAGATTCTGCTCAAATATTCAAAGGTCAGCCTGAAAATAATGAAGCAAATGCTAAATTATTCCAGGATCTCGGAGGACTTATCCCTGCTGAAATTGCCTGTTTACCGCTAATAACGAAAAACAGGGTTTCAGGTGTGCTCTATCTTGATCAAGGCGCTTCCCAGGCGACAATCCCTGATATTTCAGAACTTGAAGTTGAAGTAATGATTGCAGGGATGATGATCGATTTAATTCCACTCAGGAAAACCTTCCAACAGGCTGAAGAACAAGCAACTCATGCTCCAGCAGCAGCTCCCACTGCTGGATTACCTTTCCAAACTATGGCAGCTCCAGCACCTCCACAACCTCATCCACAAGCAGCATTGCCATTTATGAACCAACCTGTACAGGCACCGGCGCAAGCTCCTGTCCAGGCACCACACCAGGGACAAAACCTTCCGCCCTTTATGGCGCCTTCTGCACCCACAGCTTCACCATATGAATCCGCGCAAGTTGAAGAGGAAGCTGTGTTGCCTCCTTTTGCTTCTCCGGATGAAAATTTCCCGGAACAGCCGTCATTTATTACACCGGGAATCAGTATCCCTGAAACTCCTGCAGCACCCAGGACAGGCACTTTTGGCATGAATCCACAACAGCAGACATTCGCTCCTCAACCACCAATGCCCCATGCAGCTTCTCCGGTACCGGGCCAGATTGGTTTTCACCCGAGTGACGATACTATGGGTGGAACATATGCTAAATCAAACGTAACACAATTCCCCGGGCCATCTGCTCAGGATGGACTAAGTCCGGAGGTTAGGCAGGCATACGAAGAAGCCAAGAGGTTCGCAAGACTCCTTATTCTTGAAATAAAACTTTATAACGAGGATAAGGTAATGGAGGGCCGTAGAAACAAGAACCTTTACAGTCTTTTAAAAGAAGAAATCGACCGAAGCCATGAAGTGTATAAGGAACGTATTTCGGGTGATGTTTCCTCAACCACCGATTTCTTTAAAGAAGAGTTGATTAATATTCTTGCGGGTGGCGACACAAACGCTCTTGGGATTTAAAAGACTAAAGCAAAACCACTTTCTTAACTTTTTCTTTTATACCTGTAGCTTTATGTTAAAATAAATCCTTTGAACTATGATTCGAAAATACTCATTTATTATTTTTACACTAGTGATAGGGTTCTCTTTTATTGCCTCAGATATGGTGAATACCAAGTCAACCGGCAAAAAAGAGATCAAAGCTACTGCTACTCTGCCGAATGGCCATATTTATAATCTTGAAATCGCAAAAACGCCCTTAGAAAGAGCCAGGGGTCTTATGTTCAGGGAGAATCTACCTCCTGAACAGGGAATGATTTTCATTTTTGAGGAAAAAGATTTTCATACATTTCACATGAAAAATACCCTGATACCGCTTGATATGTTGTGGTTAGATGATAACTTCAAATTAGTATATTTCGTATTGGATGCCCAACCATGTAAGACAAAGGATTGTGAATCCATAATACCTTTCGCAAAAGCTAATTATGTTATAGAATTCAACTCGGGCGTTGTTAAAAAAGAAGAACTAAAGATAGGAATGAAAATCAAAATAGAGTTCTTATATTAGCTATGAGTGAAGACCATCTTAAGCAAGCAAAAAAAGCATTAAGAGAGAGAGATTTTCAACGAGCCGGTGATTATTACTATCTCGCCGGAAGATACGATGAAGCCCTCGAGCTTTATACTAAAGTGCAGAACTGGGAACTTTGCGCTAAAGTCTGCGAAGAAACAAAAAACTATCGCGAAGCTTTAAAATATGTTGAAATGATGGGAAATTATGAGAAAGCAGCTGATCTAGCATTTCAGATCGGGGACTCTCGCAAGGCTATAGAATTCTACGAAAAATCCGGAAATCTTTATAAAGCTGCCCAAATATCCGAGAAAAGCCATGATTATCAAAAAGCCGGTGAAATATACGCAAAATCCGGAGATTATATAAAAGCGACAACCGCTTTTATAAATTCAGGAGAATATGACCGAGCCCTGGAATTCATTAAAATATTAATAAATAAGCGCAAACAGGAAATTGACTCCAAGAATATCTCGGATAAAACAGATAATGTTATTAGAAGTTATAAAGCAAAAGCTGCTGAACTCCTGCAAAAGGTGAATCGTTTATCAGAAGCGGCTGAATACTATTCAGAGATTGATGATAAACAAAAAGCCGCTTCTCTCTACTCTCTAAATAATCAACCCGATAAAGCATTTCACCTTTATCTTGAGGGTGGATATGCAAGAGAAGCATTAAATGAATTCCACAAATACCCCTCACAAGTAAATGCTGATGCTAAAATACTAGCAGATTTGAATTATAATGCGGGTAACTATCAACAGGCCGCAGTCTTTTTCGAAAAAGCCGGTAAAAACATCGATGCTGCTGAATCCTATGAAAAGGCAGGTAGTATAGCAAGAGCGGCTGAACTCTACGCTGAAAATAAACAACCAATGAAAGCGGTGGAACTTTATAAAAAGGACGAACAATACTTCGAAGCCGCCCAGGTGCTTCTTAATTCAGGCCGCAGCAAAGAAGCTGCCTCACTCGCCGAGGAACACGGATTATATAATATGGCGGCTGAATTATATGAGAAAACAAATAAACTGGAAAAATCTTCTGTTCTTTATGAAAAAGCCGGAAATGTACAGAATGCGGCAAAGCTATATTATAAACTGAATAATATCGAAAAAGCGCTTGAACTTTTTAGAAACCACCGTGAACGATTTGATGAACCCATACTTGTAAGAGATCTCCTGATACTGGAAGGCCAATATATTGACGCTGCAAATATCTCGATGCAAATTGAAGATTTCGAAAAGGCTGCGGAACTTCTAAAAAAAGCTAAAAAATTCTCGGAATCTGCAGAACTTTACTCTGCTTTAAAAAATTATATTGAAGCCGGTGAGATGTATATCCAGGCAAATGAAATCGAAAAAGCCGCCTGGCATTTTGAAAAAGCGAAATCTTATCACCGGGCTGGGGACTGCTATCTGAATCTTCTCCGTTACCAGAAAGCGGCTGAGTGCTATCTGACAGCTCATGAATTTATGAAAGCAGCCCAAGTTTATTATAATCTCAAGGATCTTGACAGAACTATCAATGTTCTTCAAAAAATCAAAAAGGATGACCCTCAGTATTATGAGGCTTGTTTTAAGCTAGGAAAAATATTCCATACACAAAAATTTTATAACCTCGCTAAAATAAAACTCCAGGATTCAATAGGCGGTAAACCTGTTAACAGGGAAACGATAGAAGCTTATTACCTTCTAGCTGAATGTCACTTTAATACTGGAGAGTACCGTACTGCAGCCGATAAATATGATCAGATTCTAAGTTTTGATTTTAATTACCGTGATGCCCTACGATTCAGGGAACAGGCATTAAGCTTCCGTGAGGAAAACAAGAAAGTTGAAAAGAAAATCGATGAGACTATTGAATTCGTCGATCTCCTACAGCTTAAAGAGGGAGATGTCATTGCCAAGAGATTTAAAATTGAGGGTGAGCTCGGTTCTGGAGGGATGGGAAAAGTATATAAAGCCTACGACAATGAGCTTGATGAAAGAGTTGCTGTAAAGATATTGCTTACACAGTTCGGAGATTACGAAGAAGAAAGAATGCACCTGGTTAATGAGATTAAAATCGCCAGGAGAATCAGCCATCCATTTGTAATTAAGGTTTTCGATATTGGTGACTGGCTGGGAAACAAATTCTTTACGATGCAATATGTAGAAGGTATCGATCTTGTAGGCTGGTTTAATAATAACCTGGATAAAAACTTCAAAGTTAAAATGGTGCTTATCAGAAAAATCTGTGAAGGGCTTAAAGCTGCGCATGACCTAGGTGTTATTCATCGCGATATTAAACCTAAAAATATTATGGTAAATTCTCACAACGATCCGATAATCCTTGATTTTGGTATTGCTGAAGCGATGAATGCCTACTTAAAAAGTGCATCGAATCAGCTTGTGGGCTCACCGAATTACATGTCACCTGAGCAGATTTCAGATTCCGGGTATGACCATCGTACGGATATTTACTCTCTCGGATGTGTCATGTATGAGATGTTCACCGGAAGAAAACCTTATGTTGTAAATGATTTAACTGAGTTGTTTATGGTTAAACTTGACCGTACGCCACGTTTGCCGACAGAATTCAATCCTTCAATCCCAGTAGAACTTGAACAAATAATAATGAAATCACTGATGAGAAACCCGGATGAACGGTACAAAGATATGAGTGAACTAATAAGCGATATTAATCTTTTTGTTGCTACGAAAGGAGTATAGATGCTGAATGAACAGATTTTCAGAGAATATGATATACGCGGAAAGGTCGATAATGATCTTACAGAAGAAGTTGTGTATGATATAGGGCGTGCATACGCCTCAATGGTTAAAAAGGAAGGTATTACGAAGTTCGTTATTGGCGGTGATTGCAGATTAAGCACACCCAAACTGATAGAAGCCGCAAAGGACGGATTTAACAGTGCCGGTGGATCAGTTATTGATATAGGCATAGTACCAACTCCTGCATTGTACTATGCACTTCACAATCTTGATGTCGGAGGCGGTTTCATGATCACTGGATCCCACAATCCCCCTGAATATAACGGTATTAAAATCGCAAAAGGGAAAAAGACGATCTTCGGCAAACAGATTCGTGAGGTATATGAATTTATAAAAGCAGGGAAATTCGAAAAAGGGACGGGACAATCAAGAAAAGAAACTATCATCGAACGTTATATCGATACGATAATTAAAAAAATCAAACTCGATAAATCCATTAAAGTCATCGTAGATGCAGGTAATGGCACAGCAGGGCCTGTGGCTCCTGTCATATTCAACGAACTTGGAGCGGTAGTTAAAGAAATGTTCACTGAGATGGACGGACATTTTCCAAATCACCATCCCGACCCTACTGTTCCTGAAAACCTCGAAGCTTCAATAGAAGTTATAAATAAGGAAGAATGGGATCTGATTACTGCTTTCGATGGTGACGCTGACCGTTTGGGTGCAGTTGATAACAAAGGCAGGATAATCTGGGGCGATATGCTTCTTGCGCTATTCGCGCGTGAAATACTTGAGAAAAACCCAGGCGCCGCAATTATCGGAGAAGTAAAATGCTCTAAGGTACTTTACGACGATATAAAAGCTCATGGTGGTAAAGCAATCATGTGGAAAACTGGCCATTCCCTGATTAAAGAGAAAATGAAAGAAGAAAAAGCCCTGCTTGCGGGTGAAATGAGCGGCCATCTTTTCTTCGCTGACGATTACTATGGTTACGATGATGCTATTTATGCTGCATCACGTCTTCTGCAGCTGCTCTCAAGGACTGAACTCAGCCTTGCGGATCTCCTGGCTACCCTGCCCGAGATGTTCTCAACACCAGAGATTAGAATCGACACAACAGAAGAAAATAAATGGGCTGTAACGGAAGGCGTAAAAAAATACTTTGATGCTCGATACGACACAATTGATATTGATGGTGTAAGAATCAATTTTGATGATGGCTGGGGATTAGTAAGACCATCTAATACAACACCTGTAATAGTTATGAGATTCGAAGCCTCTTCGCCAGAAAAGCTTGAAAGTATTAAGAAGGAAGTAACTGATAAGGTGAATGAATTACTCTGATCATAATAACTATTATCTCTTTTAAGATTAATGCCGGCTTTTAGAGAAAAGCCGGCATTTTTAACATTAAAATAAGCTTTCAGCTATATCTTCTACTTACTGTCTCCACATTTTAACTTTATATTCTCCACTATTATTTATACCTGTCTTATCATTAAGCGTCAGGTATAATGTACCCGATTCAGGCATACTAACATCACCTGAAGTCGGAATAATGAACATTTGATTAACTGGAGGGACAACAAACCGCCTTGAAACCACATTACTACGAACAAATCCCATCAGAGCATTATGCGCTTCACCAGTAGCTAATTTTTCTCTCCTTAGTTTTCTACGTCCGGTAGGACCTGTTACACCGACCTCACCACTTAATTCAAAATGAATTACTTCACCTCTGGTAACATTAATTGTTGCAGCATGTTTTGTAGTTGCCAAATAAGTCATAGAAAAATCAGGATTGTCATTGTATCCAGGATTCGGTCCAGGACCCGGGCCAGGAACAGGCTGGATTTGTGTTAGAGTTGGCGCTTTAGCCCATTTGTTAGGTAGATTAGTGAAATGAGCATGGTTCGATTCATTAAAATAAATTGCTCCAATATCTTTAAAATGGAATGGATTCGGGTTTCTCATGAAGTTATATTTTCCAGTGTTGTTATTATAACTGGCAAGTATACCGTCGATGTAATCAAGTTTCACAAAGGACGCCCTTTTAATAATCACACCATAATCTGTCATCCGTTTGTTGAATTGAAGTTTATTCAGATCCGATTTTATTTTCGGTTTTGAAAAACCTTTTTTGACTAAAGCTTCAACATCTCTTGCCAGGAAATCCAGATATCCCCGATCGTCTCTCCAGATTGTGACAATTCTCTTATAATCATTATTAGGTAAATTAACACGCTTAAACTCGATAAGGATTCCATCGATTTCTTCACCATTTGACAGGTGAAGAGTCACCCAATTCTGTTGTACAGTCGGGCGAATATTTTGATTTGCAATGAGAATTGTTGAAAAAAGCAACACAAAAACAGATAGACCTATCAATGATATTCTTTTCATGAATGACCTCCAAATAAAAAGACTTTAAAGACCAGGCTGATTAGCTAAACTCTTTAGCAAGCTCATCGGTAAACTTGGTAATCTTGTATCTGATTTCTCCAAGTGTTGAATCCGGTGAAAATGCTCCTAAAAAGTAATACTCAGCCGTAATGTGATGTATAATAATAAGCACACTCAAATTGACAAATATTATCTCATTGACCATTCCAATTCGTTCTTGCTCGTTGATCTGGTTAGCCTGCTTAAGAAGTGTTATATATTCAGTCGCAGCTGTTTCTAGATTAATCTTTTCAGATACAGTTCTCTGTTCTACCGGGATACCATCTATTCCGATGATAACACCACCCCAGAATCCTGGATTATCGTTTATGAATTTCTGGATACTCTCTTCAAACATTGCTTACTATTTTACACCTAACTTTTATACTACATTATACCATTGAAAAGAACTTTTTGTAAAATAATGAAGGTCTAAAAATGATTATTTATTACTCAGTCTGCTTTCAATAGTTCTCAACCTGGTAAGAAGATCCTGATTATTTGGATCATTTGAAAGCATGACTCTATAAACATTGGCAGCTTTTTCAAGTTGTCCAAGTTTCGCGTAAAATTCTGCTAACTCAATGCTGAAACCCGCTCCTTGTTGAGGAGCTTGTTGTTGTATTGGAGGCGAAACTGGTGCAGGAGCAGTTTGACCTGTAATATTGGTGAGCCCAGGTGGAGGTTGTAAATTAGACAGATCAATTGGAGGCATCTTTTGTGTGGCAACCTCAGCATCTTTTTTAATTCCTGGGATTTGTTGTTCCCATGGGAATGACCCTGGAGCTGATTGAGGAACAGGTTGTGGAGCCACTGGTTCTTCCGGTATATCAAAAGATTGTATAGAAATTTCAGGATCCTGGTTATAACCATAATGATCTGATAATTGTTCATTCTGTGCAGGCTGTTGTAGTGGTTGTGGTTGTTGAGTGGGTTCTTCTACCTGTGAAAATCCCTCATAGCCACCGGAAGGCGCCTGTTCGGATACCCGCTGGCTGATTACATTATTCTGATAAGATGGAGTCGGCTCCGTTGGTGGGCCGGTATAAAAACTTTCCTCAACCGGTAATTGTTCGTTTTGCTCCGGTGTATAAATATCCTGTTCTTGAATAGAAAATTGAGGACTATCATTTATTTCAAACTGATCCTGAAAAGATGGTTGTACATCAATCCCTGATCCCATATTATCTGGCATCTGCTGAAATTGATATTCCTGTTGTACTGGAACAACAGGTTCTGATTCATAAGGCTGCTGAGGAGTTTGAGAGAATGTGTCTACTCCTGGCTGTACATCAGCAGGATTATAGTCCATTTCCACTTGTTCATAAGCCGATTGTTCATACTGAGGTTCAAAGGGTTGTTGACTTGGGACTGATTGTTCGAACTCTGGTTGGTAAGAAGGTTGAGATGAAGAAACTTCCCTTGATACAAAAGGTACACCTTCATCATATACTTGGGGCTCGATCGGTTGTGGAATCGGTTGTTGATATTGTATTTGATCTGTATAAGGTTGTTGTTGATATTCAGGGACTTGAGGAGTATATGATTCCGGCACAGGCTGTTGAATTTGTTGCTGAGAATAATCAATTTGTTGAGGGTGGGCAACTTCAAATTCTGGAGGAGCTTCATGCTGAGTTACAAAATCGCTTGCTTCTTCACCGGCTTCTTCTGGAGGCGGCCCTGATACAGACCAGGGATCCTCTTCAAACTCTTCGCTTTGCTCTGTCACTTTCGCATGTTGACTTCCTAATTCGACATGCATCTCTTCATCAGGCTTCATTTCCGAAAGTTCGATTTTTTTAACATCTCCCCCACTTCGGAGTTCGCGTAATCGTTCATTAACTTTTTCAAACATTGGGTTGATAGCATGAGCCTTTTCATAAAGGTCACGCGCTTCGTTATAATCTCCAGTAACATAAGCCAGATCTGCGCCAAGTTTAAGAGCTACTGGGTTGTTCATATTGCTACTCAAAACCTGGTCGACAATCTGCTTGGCTTTCATGTTTTCGTTCAAGTCAATAAAACATTGCGCAAGCAATAACTTTGCCTGTAAAAAAGTCGGATTATGTTCAAGCCCCGCTTCGAGAACAAATACAGCTTCTTCAGCCATGTTCGATTTTCGGTATTCGGCAGCAAGTTGAAAAAACACAGTCGAACCTGGGTTTTTATCAACCTGCTTTTGAAGTTTTTCTATCTTAGGAGATAGATCAAACTCCGGTATCTCGGTTTTCTTTATTTTATATTTTGTTTTCTTTTTTTCCATAACTAGAAAAAGGTGATATTATCGTTAAAAACCAATAATACCACATACCAAAAATAGATGCAAATTACCGAATTAAGGAGCTGTAATATTCACTGTAATTACTACTGTAGTAACTAAATCCCCGGCCTCAATTTTTACTGTACATGTCCTACCAACACTCAATAAATGAGCATAGGCATTACCATAGCTATCAGAAACAGCCGTGAATATTTGCGATGGACCAAATTCACTACTTCTAAAGAAACCGGTATCAGTTGTAAATGTCACATCAACTCCCTGCAGAGCATAGCCAACGACATTCGAAACTGTAGCAGTAATGACTACCCGTGTATCTGCTGCTGTTATATCATTTGGGTCAGCTTCAGCGCTGAGCTGTCCTACTTCACCACTCCCAATTTTATAAATATCAGTCAGTTTCTGATAATTACCTTTCCATCCAGTTGGATTTGGTGCATCGCAGCTGACCAAAACCAGAACAGCAAAAATAATTGACAAAATTATTATTTTTTTTCTCATCACAATCCCTCAATTAATCCGCATTATAAACTGGCCACGCTATTGAAGTCCAGCCAGATGCATAAACTGTCTCTCCCGACATCTGTTCTCCAAAAAACTCGACCAAGACATTTACTTCAATTACAGCATTTCCTGTTTCTGTATCATATCCGTTAACACCTAACTCCCAAAGAGGTGTTTCTGCTTTTTGTTGAGCGCTTAAAAGAGTCAAGTTGCTTAAGTCAGCAGATCCATTGAAAGGAATAATATAAGTAATTCCTCGTCTTAATGAATTTGGAACTTTTGTACCACCATCAATTCTATAGAAAGTAACCTGGTATTCTTGAATCTGTATATCAAGCCAGCTGGATGTTGTGGTAGCTGCATTTTTTGGTCTGTTACTGAGAGTTATATTAGCTTGATCGCTTTCGTAATAAACAATGGTTTGATCGTTTTCTGTTCTTGTTAATCCTAAACTCCCAGCATTACCCTGCCAGAGTATCTCATCCACGGTCATATATACACCTGCTCTTGTCTGGCCAACGTTGTTATGAGTTTCACATGCCGTGAATAATATCCCAACCAGCAACAAAATTGTCAGTAATAATTTCTTTTTCATATAGCACCTCTTTAGATTAACTGAAACCTAAGATTTTTGGGGTAACAAATATCAACATTTCTGAATCCGAGCGCGACCAATTATTGGCTTTAAATAATGAGCCGATAATCGGTATCTTATAGAAGAAAGGCACTCTTCTTTCAGCTTCACTGTCATTAATCTGCAGAATACCACCGATTACCGCAGTCCCTCCATCTTTTACAAGCATTGTTGCTTCTGCTTTTTTCGTAAGCATGATAGGCATCGAACCCTGGACATTGGTAATCTGGATTGAATAATCAGGTTCCGATTTCTCAACGATAACTTCCATGATAATTGTGTTATCGGATGTGATCTGAGGTGTAACCTTTAGTTCCAGCTTTGCCTCGATGAACTGGATAGATGCAGTATTATCAACAACCGAGGTAAAAGGAATCCTTGTGCCTGAATAAATTGTAGCCTCAATATTGTTCTGTGTTGAAATTGAAGGCGAAGCAAGAATACGCGCTTTGCCGTCTTCTTCCATAGCATCAAGGGTCATATCAAATTGAAGTGAACCGAGCACATTACCCATTGAAAGAGATATCGCCGATGAAGGAGCGCCACCCGGGAGATTTACTGCATATGGCACACCGCTTTCGGCTGCGTCGCTTGTGGCACCTGCAACTGTAATACTATGAGGGAAGAGGTATCTTGTTGCATTTCCATATTCGTCATCAGCTGATGCCAGCCAGCCCCATTGAATACCAAGGTCTTTTTCGTAGTTTCTTGTGGTCTCTATGATTCTGGCCTCGATATTTACCTGTCTCGTCGGAATATCCAACTGGTTTACCAGGTCTATAATAGAATCCATGTTAGTCTGGAGCTCTTTAATAAGCAGCAGGTTCGTTCTTTTATCGACAACAACCTGTCCCCTTTTGGTAAGGTAGGTTTTAATGATTTCCGCTACAGACTCAGCTTTTGCATACGAAACTCTATGAGCAACAAAATCAGTAGGCCCAGCAAGTTCTCTTTCTTCCTGTAGAGCTCTTTCTTTTTTCGCTTTATCTTCCAGCTTTTTGTGTGGAGCAATGATAATTATATTATCCTGCTTTTCCATACCCAGATCATTGAGAGACAGAATTATATCCAGAGCCTGATCCCAGGGAACCGAGTTAAAATTGATCGTGACCTTTCCACGTACCTTCTCGTCCACGATGAAATTCTTCCCGGTAACGTCACCAAGTATCTGGATAATATCTTTGATATCGGCTTCTTTAAATCTTAAACCGATTTCCTCACCTACATATTTTTTACCCTCACTGATTATCTTCGCGCCAAACTGGGAATCGGTTACTGCCTGTTTTTGCTGATCGGTAGACAATTGTGGAGTATTGAATCCTACATCTGTTACATCTCCTCCAAGTGTATTGGCTGTTTCGAATAATTTAACATCCACTTCGCCTTTTTCCTCGGGAATAACTTCATTCTCGTCTTTTATTTCTACAAGTTGACCATTTTCAAGACCAAGATTAACTGTAACCGAATTTTCTTTTGCAGGTTCATTATCCTGATCTACAGGAGGAGTTATGCTGGATATATCAGGAACCAGTGATGCCGTACGTTCATCTTCAGTTTCTGGAACACTATTCATTTCCGCAGCCGGCTTGAAGGAATTCTCTATTGAAGCGATATAGTCATCAGTACCTACAACAATCTTGATCGCTCCATTAGCTTTGAGAATCTTGTAGTTTATAGGTTTTGTAATATCGAGAACGACACGAGCAATTTTAACCGGATCGCTCTGGAACTGAGCAGTCCTTATACGCTTAACATTATATGTATCAATATTTACCTGTTTTGGATAAACGGAGTTTTTAGCTTTATGTAAATCAACGATGAGCCTGTCCGGAGACTGTAATTCGAATGTAGAAAATTCAGGTTGCCCCGTATGCACCAGGTTGATCGATAGATTATCCCCATCTATATCATATGTGATATCTTTTAAAATAACCGGCATATTGATCGATGGGACTTCTGTTTTACTGGATTTCTGCGGTTCATATCGTGGAGTTTCCGGTTCAAGCTCGGTGATATCCAGTTTGGAGTCAGAACCATGATTCAAAGATGTCTTTTCAAGTTTATTCTGTCTTTGGCTATTAAAAGCATTAATATCATTATTAGTCAGAATTCTAGTCGCTTCCTTACCTGCGGGAATCGGAAGAATATCTATATAAAGATAATTCCTGTGCTGAGAAATATGATATGACATTTCCGCGGTAAGTGAAATCTTGGTTCTTGTTATGAAGGCATTATCCTGAAGAGGTACGTCCGAGAATGCCAATGTCTTAACTTCACGAGAGAAGATATTGACCACCTTATCAACGCCAACAAGAGTCGCATCAGGGAAATCAATAATTATTTCCTCTGGATTTTCTGGTGTCGTGTATGCTGAATAGACCAGCGGTTCATTGCTTTCAAAGATCACCCGCGTCTTCGTCTGATCATCGAAAGACTGCACCTTGAGAATCTGTAGTGGTGTTGACGCGGTGAAAGCAATAGTAGAGAAACATAGAAGAAACAGAAGGAAGAGTATTCCCTGCCTGCCTCGTCCTGGGGTTGCGTGAATCATCGCTTTACCTCCGTTTTTTTTATTTCCAAACTCTTTTTTGTTTTTATACTCATTTCTTTTTAAACTTCTCTTTATATATACAGCTCTTAAATCTGCTGTATTATTTCTCATTTTCAAGGCACCTTCTGACCGTTCTCATTCTCCGGACAAGAAATCGGATATCTTCGGTCTCCTGTTCGAAGGTGACACAATTCATATCAATCTCTTTCACCCTGCTATCCCAAATCTCCTGGCCCTGATTGAGAGTGTATGGCTGATCATCACTACCTATGCACATCGCTTTATAGCTGCCTTTAATAAAAAGAATTCCGACAATCTCTAACTCTTTTAAATCCATACCTTCAATTCCAGCAGGCCTCTTCCCTTCTTTGGTCAATACTCTCGTATCTCCAGCGGAAGCTGTTTTAGCTTTCTGAACAGGGTCGCTGAACGGTTCTCTTCTATTTTTAGGATTCCATACTTCTGCAGTCCCTTTAGTTAAATCTTCAATCGGTTCAGCAGAATCCTCTGCCGCAGAATCATCAGTCCCGCTGTCCGTTTCTGTAATAACAGACTTGGACTCATCTTTTTTCTTCTTGTCTTTATCCTTTTTATCCTCTTGAGCAATGAGCAGAACACTGGATAACGTAAACAGTAAAACAATAAATAGAATCAATGAAATTTTACTTCGTTTTAACATAGTTTGTTTTTCCTCATATGCTCAGTTATTTGACCTTTTAAACTAATCATCAATGGCCACCCCTCTTCGCACCACCCTTCTTACCTTTTTTAACCGTCGACACTCTCTGACTCTCAGGAATAAAAACAAAAGTTGTGGCTGTAAAATCAATATCTATCATCTTATTAATATCACCGGTCTCGTTCTTTCGTTGTTTTAATTTCATACCGCTGACATTTATAATTCTCTTAAGGTTTTTGATTCTCAGGAAAAAGTTCACAAGGTTATGGTAACCACCTATCATTCTAACCTTGATAGGATACTCAGCATAAAATCCCATCGGCACAAGTTTTTGTGGATGTTGTGAGATAATTACAATAGAGGTCTCTGATGCGATAGTATCAAAATACTTTAATAGTTCATCATATTCAATTTTCTCTGGAATAATTTCTTTAAATACGGCAAATTTATCTTCCAGCTTCTGTACTTCCTGTTTAAACTCATTCAAACGTGCAGAAGTCCTTTTACCCTCATCAATCTTGGTAACCAGCTGACGGATCTGATCCTTTGTTTTATCAATCTGTTCCATTGTGCTTGATACGTAAAGAAAATAAAATGCCGCAAGAATCGCAACCGCGAAACCTGCTACTATTCCCAATTGTGCCGGAAACGATAAATCTTCCCATTCCATAGCATCAGTCCTTATTTTTTCGCTCTTCTATTAGGTTTTGTTGCTGCCGCCTCCTGTTCCTGCTTCATCTTCTCCCTCGCGGGGTCGATGATAAAACGGCAGGAAAGGTCAAAATTTATACCCTCATTTTTCCTTAAGGATTTTCCAGGCTCAATACCGTCAAAATACGGTGATTCATCAAGATTTTTATAAAATGATGACAATGCTGGATCACTGAGAGATATTCCATCGATTGAAATTGTATTATCCTTTTTTTCTAGGGTTTTCAAGAATATCTGGTCAGGCATCAAATCATAAAGTCTTTTCATAAGATCCGCCGGACCCTGTTGCTGTGTTTTCAATTCTTCAATAAGGTTGATCTGTTTTTCAAGAAGCGCTTTACGCTCTCTGTATCTTTCAACCTCTTGAATAAGGGCTTCGACCTTCTTGAGTTCAAGTTCTTTTTCTCTCTTTTGGCTTTCAAGCCCACCCAATTTCGAACTCAGAGAAAAATACCAGACGCCCACAATCAGTAACGCTATACCGATTTCAGCACCAAAGATGATATTCTTCTTTTGTTGTTCCGGACCTGCTGATGGTTTTCTTTCACTTGGTGGACCAATTCCAGGTTCCTTACTGGCGGCTTTTACTTCATCTAATAAATTAATTTTAATCATTGCTTAAACCTCTCTGGTTGCCAGTCCGACTGCAATAACCATCGTAGGACCAATGTCCAGCAGAAAATCAGGATCAAATTCTTTCGGGTTAAATGAAACAGCTTTAAATGGATTAAAAATCTCAACTGGTGTGCCGAACCGTTCTGAGACCTGTTGGTCAAGACCGGGCACCCGTGACGAACCACCCGAGAGAAATACCTTATCCATATGGTCCTTATTAGTCTGACTCTGGTAAAATTCGAATGTTCTCTGAATCTCAGCCAGAAAAGTCTCTGAAACTGAATTAATAATCGGAATAACTTTATCGGAGGAAATACCGTCAATCTCAATACCTTTTTTCAGGTTTTCAGATTGCTGATAGCTGAGGTTCATTTCCTTTTGAACTGCTTCCGTGTACTGGCTGCCGCCTATAGTTGAATCTCGCCAGAATACCGATATTCCATTCTCGACTATATTAATATTCATAACGTTAGCGCCAATATTGACTAGCGCAATCGTTTTACTCCGTTCCTCGGGGTAATTTAACTCAAAGCAATTATAAAGGGCAAATGCATCGACATCGACGATCCCGACATTTTTACCGGCCTGTTTTATAACGCTGACGTAGTCATTAACCTTTTCTTTTTTAACCGCCGCGAGTATTACATCCATTGTGCCATGATCAGTATTCTGTGTTCCATGGAGGATCTCATACCCGATGTTAACTTCATCTATATCAAATGGAATGTACTGTTCAGCTTCCCATTGAATTGATTCTGCCAGTTCTTCAGGACTCATAAGGGGCAATGAAATTTTCCTGATAATAACAGGGTTGCCTGAAACACCGGTCGATGTAGTATCCCCTTTTATTTTATTTTCCCTGAAAATTCTCTCTATCGCGTCGATAACCGATACAGCGTCCATGACCGTACCATCAACGATAACCTCAGGTGAAATCTGCTCAATCCCCATTCCTAAGAGTTGAAATTTTTTATCGCCTTTGGTCATGGGCTTGAGTTCGACAAGCTTAATTGCGCTCGAACCAATATCTAATCCAACGCATTGTTTAGCTTTAGCAAAAAGTGCCACTCCAACTCCTTTGTCTTTTTATTATTGCATTTACCGCAGTTACTTTAAGTATTACTTTAACTTATCACCTCTTCACGGTATTGTCAAAGATAAATATCATACATTACCGTGTTTTCGCCGGGATAACACTTCCCTTATAATCAGTGCATCTGTCAATATCATTATCAGTCCAAAGTCTATGATTCTTATAATCCCTGTTCGGCTCTGGTATCACTCCCTTTTTCAGCCAAAGGTAGATAGTCTTTTTACTAACGCCTACCTTTTCTGCTACCTGAGCAGTTGTAAAGTATTGCATACTACCTCCTGAGACTACTCTTTACTATAGTATAGTATATACCCATATGGAAACCTCGTCAAGTAAAAAATCAAAAAAATCCTTATGTTTTCAACACTTACCTATGTTTAGTGGATGTATCGCTTTAACATACTACATATTGTGCTATCTATAGCACATAACACAATTATTTTTTTGGAAAAATTGAAAATATTATGAATACTTCATACAAAAACTCTTAAATTGGTCGGTAAAATTCATGCAAATGAAAAGCTTCTCAAACCATCGCAAGGATTCCGAGCATTAAATTTGCTTTTTAAAAACCGCTGATTATACTTGTTCTGGTTTTATTTAATCACAGTACGATACTTGTGAATTTAGAATATATGGAGGTTGGTAATGGTTAATCCGAAAAATGTATTTGAAACCCTGAAAAAGAATATGTTGGTTGATGGATTCCCTATTGTAATGGATCTTGAAAAAAGCCATGGCAATACTCTCGTAGATGCTATAACAGGCGATGAATATAAAGATTTTTTCAGCGGGTTTGCGTCAATCCCGCTTGGTTATAATCATCCGAAAATGCTGGAACCAGCTTTTCTTGAAAAACTAAAAAAAGTTGCGATCACCAAGGTTACTAATTCTGATATATATACATCCGAACTCGCAGAAGCGGTTAAAACATTCAATGAAGTCGGCATTCCTAAATATCTATCTCACCTCTTCTTTGTCTCCGGCGGAGCGCTGGCGGTAGAAAACGCATTAAAAACAGCCTTCGACTGGAAAATCAGAAGAAACTGGGAGAAAGGTGTTTCCAAAGATAAAGAACTCGGGAAACAGGTTATACATTTCCGCGAGGCTTTCCATGGCCGTTCTGGATATACAATGTCCCTGACAAATACTGACCCCGTAAAGGTCGCTCTTTTCCCTAAGTTCGACTGGCCGAGAATAGACAACCCGAAAATCACTTTCCCACTTGATGACCATCTGGACGAAGTTCTCAAAGCTGAGGAAAAAGCTATTGACCAGATCAATACTGCCATCAAGAAAAACGGAAAAGACATTGCTGCCATCATTCTCGAACCGATCCAGGGCGAAGGCGGCGATAACCACTTCCGTGTGGAATTCCTAGAGATGCTTAGAGAAATCGCTGACGAGAACGATATTCTCCTTATCTTTGATGAGGTTCAGACAGGCGTGGGCATTACGGGCGAATTCTGGGCGCATCAGAATTACGGAGTGGAACCGGATATCATGTCCTTTGGGAAGAAAACCCAGATATGCGGAATTCTTGCCGGTAAGAGAATCGACGAAGTTAAAGACAATGTATTCCAGAAATCCAGCCGCATTAACTCGACATGGGGCGGTAACCTTGTGGATGCAGTCAGGTTCTCACAGTACCTGAAAGTTATCAGGGATGAAAAACTCGTGGCTAACGCGAAGACAGTCGGCGCATATCTACTTGAACAACTGAAGAACCTTCAGGAGGAGAATCCGAATGTCATCAGTAACGCAAGAGGACTGGGCCTGTTCGCTGCCATCGATTTCCCTGATGGGGAAAAGCGCGATAAATTCAGAAATAAACTTCTAGAGAAAAGACAGATATTCCTTGGGTGCGGCCATAAAGCAATCCGCTTCAGACCTTTCCTGGACACCACGAAAGAGCAAGTTGACGAATGCCTGAATACCTGGAAGGAAATACTTAAGAAATTTAAATAGTCTTTGAGACTTTTATGAAAATCAGACCTCCCATCTTCTCGCCGAGAAAAAAGGATGGGGGGTCTTCTTATATCTACAAAAAGGGACTTGGTAACAAGGGGGAGAGGATTGCCCGGAGGATGATCAGACGAAAAGGCTTTAAAATAATCGAATCCAATTTTACGACGAAATATGGAGAAATCGATATAATCGCTGAGAGGAAAGATCTTGTGATATTCGTAGAGGTCAAAACTCGGACATCTGATGATTTCGGCAACCCGGAAGATGCTGTCACCTACCCCAAGCAGAAAAAGATATCCCAGACGGCAAAATACTATGTGCATAAAAACAAACTCTGGAATAAAGACCTCCGCTTCGATATCATCGCTGTTAAGAGCTTCAGCCCTTTCAAGCGCGAAACACACTGGATCGAAGACGCTTTCAGGATTTCCTTCCGTTAGTTCTTAAAGCGTGGGTAGTGCGAATCGAAGACTATCTATTTCGCCGGAAGCGGTGTTCTTCACTGCTTTCAAAACGTGTAATAAATTATAAAATGTTTCAAAGACGATAAAGAATATTATCTCCAGCACAAAAAATAACAGACTACGAACAGGAACTTAAAAAAAAGCACATTGGCAAACTCAACTGAACTAATCTAAACAAATTGCATCTGACAATTTTTAATATAAAATTACTGAAAACCAGGGGTGTTATTTTGAAGAAATATATTAATGTTTTAATTATCTTATTACTCACATCATCTTTGATATTCTCGGATGCTAAAGAAGGTTCTGATTGGCGGTTTTCGATTACGCCTTCTATATGGACAGTCGGTATTGATGGTGATGTTTCAGTTCTTGGTGAAAGCGCAGACATCTCCGTACCTTTCAGCGATATCCTTTCGCTGGCTGATATAGGCGGTAACGTTCAGTTTGAAGCATGGTTCGATAACATCGGGATAATCGGATCCGCCGGATATTTATCACTTTCTTACGATACGGAAATCCTTCTTGCGGATACAACCCTCGGTTTAGACCTCACCCAGCTTCAGCTCGCCCTTGCATACCGGATTATCAATACTGGAGATATCAGCGGAAACCAGCCCGGTTTTGAGCTTGCGTTCACCGGAGGCTTCTATTACATGCATGCTCTAGGAAGCCTGGAAGTAGAAATCCCATATATACTGATCAATCTTGATTATGAAGATAGCGCGGACTGGGTCAACGCTGCGTTCGGCGCAAGGATGACTCTCTCCCCTACCCCTCGTATGAAGATAATCCTTACCTCCGATATCTCCGGGTTTGATTCAGAGGCTAATATCACGATAAATTTTGAGGGCAGAGCGGCTGTCGCCCTGGCTGATTCGATAGATATTTTCGTTGGATTCCGCATGATGAAGATACTTTACGAAGAGACCGATGATATCGATATTCTAAGCGTTGACATTACTCTACAGGGTATTTCTGCTGGGATGTCATTCAGATTCTGATTTTTCTTTATTCGTATCTTTCAATGTATCGCAGAGTTTTACACC
>JAFGBY010000168.1 GCA_016932915.1 Acidobacteriota bacterium
GGGCAAAAATATCACAAATATCTGAACAACTTGGAGTGAGTTTAAATCCTGATTCTAAAATATCTTCTCTTGATCCGTTTACCAGGCAGGGAGTGGAAATAGCCAGGGCGTTCTTTCATGAGGGTGATTTTATTATCCTTGATGAACCGACTACCCTCCTGGCTCCGGCACAGGTAGAAAAACTTTTTTCAATTCTCATTCAGGTAAGGAACAAGGGTAAGGGAGTAATACTCGTAACTCATAAGCTCTCGGAGGTCGAAAAGTACGTGGATGACATTGCAGTATTACGCGGAGGAAAGCTATTTTTAAATAAGTGTAAAAAAGAAATAAAAAGAGAAGAACTTATTAGAGCTATTATAGGAACAGAGAGAGAAACGAAGAGACAGGAAAAAAGCAAAATTTCGAAAACCAGAAGTACACCGGAGAAATATTTAGTAATAGAAGATATTGTCCTGCCTCCCCTTACACAGGGCTCCGGACTGAAGGGCTTTTCTCTTGAAATTTATAAGGGTGAAATACTTGGCATTACCGGTGTTCCGGGAAATGGTCAAACGGAAATCCTGGAGTTATTATCGGGCTTAAGAAAAGCATCTTCCGGAAATGTCTACATAGATAGTCTAAAATACTCTCAAAACAGCCTTGCAAGACTTCGCCGATCCGAATCGGCTTTTATCTTTCCAGAAAAAGACAGAGAAGGCTTAAGTCTTGATTCATCATTTACGGATAACATGCTCCTGAGCAGGAAATGGTTGAAACATAATTCAAACCTCGGTTCAATTGAGGGCCAAAAGTTATCTAATGCCGCTAAAAAAGCAATAAACCGTTTTAATATTAAAAGTGGTGGATCCAATCTTCCGGTCAAGTCTCTCTCCGGTGGTAACAGGCAGAAGATCGTCCTTGCCCGCGAAATAGAGGGTAGTGTAAAACTACTGGTCGCTGCCGAACCTGTCCGGGGGCTTGATATCCATTCATCCAATGAAATTGCCGGATATTTCCGAGAATTGAAAGACAGGGGATGCGTTACTATTATAATCAGCGGAGATATGGAGTTTCTGATGTCTTTGTGTGACAGAATTGCGGTAATATACAAAGGTAGAATCAATTACCTGGAAAAAAAGAATGGTGTAAATCAAGAGAAATTCGGAAAAGCAATGCTTGGATATAATTAGTTATTCGATAATAACCGCTGTCCCATAAGCAACAATTTCAGCCACATTCTGCATCACCATCGCTGTCGAAAACCTTACATTGATAACACAGTTCCCACCCATCCGCTCTGCCTGCAATTTCATCCGGTCAAGAGCCTGCTCGCGCGCTTCCGCCATGAGTTTGGTATATTCATGTACTTCGCCCCCTACTATGTTCCGGAGACTGGCTATTATATCTTTACCAATGTGCCGGGCTCTTACTGTATTACCTGTTACCAGTCCGATATGTTTAACTATTTTCTTACCCGCAATAGATTCACTGCTCGAGATTATCATTTCATTATATCCTTATACCTGTCAGTTTTTGATTCTTTGAATCTCTGATATCCTACACCAAGTAACAGTATAATAAAACCGGAAATAATTAAAAAGGAAATCACTTTCTCAAAAGGTTCAATACCAGGATTGCAGGCAAAAGTGTAAAGCGCATAGACTATATTTATCAGAATACCGGCAGCCAAAAATAACCATCCAAAACCACCCGATATTTTTCGGGATATATTGGGCCAGTATTCGGTAAATTTCTCTTCTTCTTTTTCGGAAAATTTTATTTCGGAAAACGCAGATTTTAGTTTCTTCATCTGCCGCAGATATTGTTTTCCGGAAGCAGACATATCGAGGTGGCGAATTAATTCGGCAGATTCCTCTTCCGTCAATTCTCCATCAACATATAGACTTATTTTCTTCTCAAGTTCTTCAGTATTCATTACAGATAGTCCTTAAGTTCCTCGATTAATTGCTTTCTAGCATAGTGCAGACGGCTTTTGACTTGTTCGACCGAAATAGAAGTGATTTTTGCTATTTCCTCATAGCTGAATCCCTGATATTCACGAAGTATCAGGACTTCTTTCCTCGCCGGTGTGAGCTTTTCTATCGCTCTCTCGAGCGCATCCTTTAAAGCGAGGTTTTGCGCTGACCTCTCCGGTGTTGGACTGCCGGATACAAGATCAACTGTTTCCATATCGACCGCCTGGTCCATCCTTCTTGCTTTTCTTTTCCTCAGGTAGCTTATGCAGCTGTTCCTGAGAATTTGAAAAAACCATACACTAAACTTTGCATCCAGTCTGAAAGTAGACAAAGCCTTGTAGGCTTTCATGAATGCTTCCTGCGAAAGATCGTGCGCATCTTCGGAATTACCAACAATTTTAAGCGCAATATAGAATGCCTGGCGTTTGTATTTATTCACCAGCCTGGAAAAAGCCTCCTCATTTCCATCCAGGCATTCCCTGATAGCAAGTAAATCTTCGTCGTTCCTATCTTCCGTTGCCATTTAATATTACGCTCTTGTCTTTAAAAAGTTTTATCCATTATCTTTATTATTCAGGGCTTCTTTCAGTCTTGCAGTCACATCCTCCTGAACTTTATTTGCAATCTCAATCGCTTTTTCTTTAAGTTCCTCGGCTTTGTCCAGTGTCACCCTGATAAATTCTTCATCGGTGATACTTTCAAGGTTAATAAGTACATTGTAATAAGCGCCGATTGCGGCCGTTCTTGCCGTAAGCCCCGCTACACCGGCATCACTGAGTGAGTTCGGATTACCTATTTCAGCGATTTCCAGTGCCAGCTCTGCAGCGCGGACCGCTTTTTCAAGCACACTTAGCGGAACAAGTGTCGCGCCTTTTGTCGCTTCCTGAATCGCTTTATCCTTTGCTTCCTCTTCCTCTTTTGTGTTTTTAGGCATACGGAAGCAGGCAAACAGTTTATTAAAGGCATCAGTGTCCTCATCAACGGCGCGGATAAATGCATCCTTCAACGATTGAGATTCCATCGAAATCTCTTCTACCCTTTCCCAGCGCTTGCGGTACTTAGGTTTACCGTGAGTAAGATTGCCAACCATCGCAGATAACGCACTGGAAAGCGCTCCACACATTGCCGCAACGGATCCGCCACCGGGTGCCGGGGATTCGGAACTAAGTTCATCTGTAAATGCCCTGCATGTCATATCAACCAGTGCGCCATCTCTTTTCATCGCCTGGTATTCAATGATTTTATTGTCGATATCAAATTCAGCAACTTCAGTCAGCCCAAGAGAGCGGATTGCCGCTTTAATAACATCACGTTGGGGAATTCCCCGTGAGCTTCCCTGTTTTTCGAGGTAATAGTTCCCTGCTTGCAGTATTGCATCCAGCGGAATCAATCCGACCAGTTCGGAACCTGTTACCCGCATACCCATTTCGTTTGCAAGTTCACAGACCTTGTCAAAAACAATATGCGGCGGTGTGATTTTATAATTCGTCAGGTTAATCGAAATCTGCGCCATTTCGTATTCATCGATATACCAGCCGACTGCCTTGCAGTGAGTGAAAAGTCCCGGTTCGGTAAGCGGCTCGCCGTTTTCATCCCTGACGAATTTGCCCTTTTCATCTCTTTTATTTTTTCCGGCTTCACGGATTGTAAGAGCAATCTCGGTCGCTTTTTTTGTATCCGTTGTATTTAGATTAATATTGTATGCAATCAGGAATTCCCTGGCGCTGATTGCCGTTGCGCCAGCACGGCTGTTAAACTGAGCAGGGCCGAAATCCGGTTTCCACTTCGGGTTTTTCAACTTCTCCGGCAGGCCTTCATATTCGCCTTTCCTCACATTAGCCAGGTTCCGCCTTTCCTCGGAAGTTGCGGCATATTCATAAAAATATCCGGGTATCTTAAGCTCTTCGCCTACTCTCTTGCCGACAGTCCTTGCAATCTCCACACATTCTTCCATTGTTACACCGGTGACCGGGATAAACGGGCATACATCGGTCGCCCCCATCCTGGGATGTTCGCCTTTATGTTTAGACATATCGATGACCTCGGATGCTTTTTTAATTGCCTGGAAAGCTGCTTCTTTTACGCTTTCCGGATCACCAATGAAAGTAACAACAGTTCTATTAGTATCCGCCCCCGGGTCGACATCCAGTAAACGGACGCCATCCACGGATTGTATCTCGGCGGTTATTTTATCGATTATTGCCATATCGCGCCCCTCACTGAAATTCGGGACACATTCCACTATCTTCATACAGAAACCTCCTGGAAATTCATTTTTAGAGTACAGATGATATCAAAAGGAATACGAAATTCAAAGATAGTTATTATCGGACAAATAAAATTATGTCTTTTAATATTGAATTAGATGCGACTGGCTTTTCGCTTTTTTTCCATTTCAGCATTGAGCATCAGATATGCTGTATTGATCCTTGAAATTTTACGGTTTCTCCTCTGAAGCAAGTCTGTCTGATCCAGTGGCGGCTGTTCCGCGCGTGCCTCCTTCATGATTTTATCAAGCTCTGTTTTTAA
>JAFGBY010000169.1 GCA_016932915.1 Acidobacteriota bacterium
TCAAACTCTCCAATTATTAATTCCCCCGAAGGGGATTATTTTCAGAAAGTATTGTCTTGGTTTGCTTATTCGCAATTTCCGTAAATGGAATTGACATCTTGCCTCTCAGAGGCACGCCTTATTTAACTTTCAAAGAACTTAAAATTTCTTTTAAGGCACAATCTTTGATTTTATATTAAATCAGAGTGATCGTCAAGTAATTTTCTATATTTTATTTTAAAATTTTTGCGACCGTTATCTTCAATATATTATCAACTATATTAAAAACGCTTAAAAGAACTAACGAGCGTGGATAATAACAAAGTGCGATAAACTGTCAAGCTTTAGTTTGAAAAAAAACAACTATTTTTAAAAATAATTTTCTTTTCGTGCAATTATCAAGCGCTACAAACTTTACCAAATGTCGAAACGTGTTAGAATGTTCGCTTATAACGGAGAAATTCCTTTGGGGGTTGAACTAAATACAATTCTTATAGACCTTGATGCAACGCTAATAACGCTTGATTGGCGAAAAAATATGCATAAGTACTATCGTAAACTTAAAGAAATATTGCATGATTTAGATCTGAAGAGTTCATACTTTTTCGATGTAAAATGGGCTGCAAATAAAACCATGAATGATGAAACCGATGACATGATAAATATTGAGAAATACTTTTCATATTTGAATAAAAAAACAGATATCGAGGACAAAAAAAACAGGGAATTTTATTTCAGATTCTACGATGAAATGTTTGCTGATTTCCGTGGCGATGTAAGAGAAGTTGAGGGTTCACACGATTTGATAGCCGCTGCAAAATCAAAAGGATTTAAAATCATTCTTGCCACTAACCCTCTCTTCCCTCTATCAGCGGTTTCTGAGAGGCTCAGGTGGGGCAATCTCGACCCGGAAGACTTTAATTTCATAACCCACATGCAAAATTTTCATCATTGCAAACCCAGCCCAAAATATTTCGCGGAAATTATGAAAACACAAAAAGTAGATCCAGTTAAAGCATTGATGGTCGGTGACGATTATAAATATGACATAATACCATCAAAAAAAATGGGTTTTCATACCTGGTGGCATTTACCTAACAAGCCGA
Organism: Acidobacteriota bacterium; assembly: GCA_016932915.1. Classification (GTDB taxonomy): domain Bacteria; phylum Acidobacteriota; class DATKUA01; order JAFGBY01; family JAFGBY01; genus JAFGBY01. The sequence continues at coordinate 1,086 of JAFGBY010000169.1, forward strand.
TGAAAAAGAGAAAAGGCACCCTCTCAGGAAGATTGACTTATCTTGTGGATGCCCTTAACAGTTCGGAAATATCAAATTTGCTTTAAGTTTTTATATTATTCGAGTTTACTGATCATTCCCTCGAGCTGATTTTTTTTTAGAACCTCTCTGAAGCTGATTACCTGTGAATTTGTAGGAAAATACTTTTCGCTTTCCGCTAATATCTCTTCAGCATCATCATAACGTTCCTGGCTTAAAAGTAGTGAGATAAGAGTCAGTCTTGGATTTAAATAATTATCATGAAAACTTATCGCTTTTCGCAGGTGAAATTCTGCTTCTTTCGTTTTAGCCATTGAGAAATAAATCTGCCCCAGGCGGTAATGGGTGAACGGATCCCTGATTGTCTCGTCAGCATTATATTTAAGTAAATCTATAGCACCTTCAAGGTCCTTTTCACGGACCATTAGCTCTGCAAGGTTGTAACGGGCGACATCTACACTCTCATCGATATCCAAGGCTTCCGAAAACAGTTTTTTTGCAGCGTTATATTGCTTGAGCCTCATAAAAATTACGCCCAGATTATTCATAGCTCTTGTGGACTTCGGGTCAATACTTATGGCAGATGTATGAAAATATATTGCTTTATTGAGATTTTCCTCATTGTGGGTCATCAGATATTTCCTGTCCTGCTCTACTCCCAGCATTGTAAGGAAATTAGCAATGGCCTGATAATCATCAATGATTTTATATTTTTTATAATTTTTAGGATTGTACACAAAATCTACCAGATAAACATAGCCGGAAATATTGACACCGGCACAGATATGGCCTTCTTTATAATGAATATAATCATCACTCTGGTAATTTTGCACCTGTGTAACATCTACAAAAGCCGCGTTTAATCCAACCTCTCTTGCAATCGCGATGAAGAGGTTAGTATAAGAAACACAGTTAGCTGTTTTATTAATCATTACTTGATATGCATTTAAATTGGCGTCTTTATCATAGATGATATTAAGTGCATCCCGCCCTAACATGATTGACAGTATGAGATCCATTTTACCGGCATCAGAGCGATGGCTTTTCTTTACTACTTCCGCAATTTCTTTTACCTTATCGTTTGCGGCAAATGGGATAAACTGCATTGCCTCATCTTTTGTAAGGTTCAACTTGTCGGATATTCTATCACTAAGTTCTTCGTTCGTATAAACATACTTCTGAGAACAACCTATCAGTAAGAAAGATGAGATGACGAGAGAAGCAATCAATAACTTGTAGTTTTTCATAGCTACCTGCCTTTAATGTATTTCTTTACTTACAAACGTTTTTCTATGAAAAAATGTTCCGATTTCACTTATTCACCAAAATTTCGTTTTCAAGCTTTTTCTTTATATGTACGGGTTCCTGCAGTTAAATATTCTTAATAATTGAATAAAAATGTTCTATTATAACTAACGCAGGAAATTATTATGAAGAAAACAATTATAATAGCCACTTCAGCTGTTCCCTTTTATTACGGCGGTAACGAAAGGCTTGCTGAAAATCTAAGCGAACAATTATCCAAGTTCGGGTATAATTCCGAACCGTTTTTCACTCCAAGAAACAGCTATGATTCATTCATTAAATTAATAGGAGGGTACGCCGCTAACAGGTTCACCGATCTTCAGTCTTACCCATGGAAAAATACCATCGATCAGATAATAAGTATTTCTTATCCCTCTTTTGTCATTCCGCACCAACACCATGTTTCCTGGTTCGCGCATAGGATGCGGGAGTACTATGACCTCTGGCCAAGATGGCTTGCAAGTGAAACAACACCAGCGGGGCGTATAAAAAAGAAGACTCAGAGATTCATTCTTCAATCCATAGATAATCATTATATCTCCAAGATCGAGAAACTGTATTGCATCAGCAATACCGTAAAGCAACGTTTATACAAGTGGGGAGGATTTGAAGCTGAAACCCTGTATCCGCCACCGGAAGATGACCAGAATTATCACGCAACAGATTATAAGCCATATATATTTACTGTATCCCGTTTAACTTCGCTTAAAAGAATCTCTCTTTTAATCGAAGCCTTGAACTTGACAAAAAACAACAAACTGAAAGCCATCATTGCCGGTGAAGGAGAAGAGAAAGAAACACTTATCAAGCTCACACAAAAATATTCTCTAGAAAACAGGATACAATTCACCGGAAATATAACAGAAGCTGAAAAACATGAATTAATAATAAACAGCAGAGGAATCTTTTTTGCTCCCTATAATGAAGAATACGGTATAGTGACGATCGAAGCGATGAAAAGAAGCAAACCGGTTATAACCGCTATTGATAGTGGCGGACCAACAGATTTTGTGGACAACGGGGAAACCGGGTTTATTGTCGATCCTGATCCTGGAAAAATTGCGGAAAAACTGGACCACCTTTATATGCATGAGGACGAAGCAAAAAGGCTTGGGGATACTGCACGTAACAAGGTTAAAGAAATTACCTGGGAAAAAACGATAGAGAAGCTGGTCGTAGTATGAAAAAGGACAAAGAAACAGAAAAAACCATCGCTATATGTTCAGTTAAAATCCCTTTTTTAACCGGTGGAGCTGAAATCCTTAGTCATGAACTTCTCTTACAATTAAAAAAACGCGGCTTTAATGCAGATTTGATCGAGATACCCTTCGGATGGTGGCCACCTGAAATAATTATTCCGAATCTCGCAGCATGGCGAATGATCGAATTTACTAAACCCGACGGGAAACCGGTCGATCTAGTTGTAACCACAAAATTCCCTTCATACCTCATCAGGCATCCCAACAAAGTATGTTGGTTATATCACCAGATGCGGGAACTCTACGAAACGGACCTTGATGCTGCGGATTTTCTTTCTGGTGGGATAAACGATTCAAGGCTGAGAGAACATCTAATAAAACTTGATAAAACAGCGCTTGAGGAACATCGTGATATTTATACTATCAGTAAAAACGTCAGTACGAGGCTTCAAAAGTATAACGGAATTCATTCAAACACTTTATACCCACCTCCAAAACATCTCGGCAAATATCAAAACGAGGATTATGGAGATTATATTCTGACAGTAGGCAGGCTGGAAAAATGGAAAAGAACCGATCTTCTGTTAAATGCTCTTGCAGTTTCCGGAGAAGATATAAAAATCAACATTATTGGTATTGGACCGGAAGAACAAAACTTGAAAAAATTATCCAAAGAACTTGGAATTGAGAATAATGTAAATTTTGCCGGTAAAGTAACAGATGATGAACTCATACGTTATTATGCCAAAGCAAAAGCGGTATTTTTTGCTCCGAAAAGTGAAGATTATGGATTTATAACAATTGAAGCCTTCATTTCATCCAGGCCTGTAATCACAACCAATGATTCAGGAGGGCCTACAGAATTTGTAATTGATAAAGAAAACGGTTTCATTTGTCAGCCGAATCCAAAATCGGTTGCGCAAGCTATCTCAGCCATTAAGAAACAAAATCTGAAGGCGATGGGGACTTCAGGCTATGATAAAGTCAAAGATATCTCCTGGGATAACATCATTGAGAACCTTATCACCAAATATCTTTAAACATCAATATTAAAAATCCGTTATGGAATAAGTTATAAATTCTGATTAAATTGAAGGTGACAACATATCTGTTATAATCATGAAAAAAGAAGGTATGGAAAATGAATAAGAAGATATTTTTAATAATTGCAATTGTAATAATTCTGGTTTTGCTCTTGTGTAGCATAAAAACTGTTGAAGATAATACTGTAGCTCTCGCAAAACCTAACTTCCTTTTCAAAAAGACAGTTGTTCTTAAAAAAGGATTTAACCTGGTATTTCCATTCATATATACAATCAATACTTATCCTATGACCACAATCGCTATGGAAGACAGCAAGGAAATTGAGATCACGGATCGTCTTGGCGCGAAAAGAAATATTCAAGTAACATTCGAATACCAGATTATAGAAAATAGATTAGATGATTTAAGTAATACCTCGGGAGACCTTGAGGCTTTTATCCTTGAGCAAGCTACTATCACTTCGGTGGAATATCTCCAAAAAACTTCCTCATTTAAAATACAGGAAATAGGAAAATATTCATCGGATATCCTTCAATTACTAAATTCTTCCCTTGGAGCATATGGCTTAAAACTTAATAAATTTGAGATTGTTAATATTGCTCTTGATTACGGCAATATTAGATCGAATGAGCTTAATAAAATTAGAAAATACTACGAACAATCAGGACGAAAAGTAATCCTCATAGGTATGGATGCCCTTGACCTTCAAATAATGCAACCACTTCTTAACGCAGGAGAACTCCCAAATTTTGCTAAAGTTATTAAAGGTGGTTCAAGCGGAGTACTTAAATCAATCAGACCTATGCTCTCTCCTCTTATTTGGACGACCATAGCAACAGGCGTATCTCCTGATGCTCATGGCATTCTGGATTTTGTTCAGAAAAATGATCAGGGTAATCTTGTCCCGATTACCAGTGATATGCGGAAAGTACCGGCAATGTGGAATATACTTTCCGCAATGAAACTACCCGTAGGATTTGTAGCCTGGTGGGCTACCTGGCCGGCAGAAGATGTCGATGGTTTTATAATTAGCGAACGCCTTGCTTATCAACTCTATAATATGAGAATTGATAAGACAGATATGGAAAATCCTGAGGGAAAAGTTTTCCCGGCCGGGGATTATGCTGAAATAAACAGGCTTATTAAACACACGGCTAATGTAAGCTATGAAACGGTTCAAAGATTTATAAACATCAGCCCCTCGGAATGGAACAGCGAAAAGAACAAATCTCTTTCCGCAGGAGACAGCAAGATCGTAATGCTGAGAAATCTTATTGCGAGTACCGAGGCATATCATATTGTTTCACTACAGCTATACAAAAAATACAAACCCATTCTATTTTCTCCTTATTTTGAAGGTACCGACGTTATTGGCCACCTTTTTATGGAATATACTCCTCCTAAAAGAGATAATGTATCTGAAGTAGATTTCGACAAGTATAAAAACGCGGTAAATGAATATTATAAGTATATAGATGTAAAACTTGGTGATTATATCAACCTGGTGGATGACAAGACCGATCTGATGATAGTCTCCGATCATGGTTTCAAATCAGGTATGGAAAGGCCTTTTGGGTCAGCAGATATAAAAGCGGCAACAGCGGTTGAATGGCATGATATAGATGGAACAATTATCCTTTATGGAAAATCATTTAAGGAACGGTTTATTATTAATGATGCCTCTGTCTATGACATTCTTCCAACTGTATTTTCTATCCTTAATCTACCAAAAGCTAAAAATATGCGCGGCAGGGTACTAACCGAAGCATTTGTAACAGCTCCAAATCCCCCAAAAGATATTGAAGATTACTCTATACTAGTCCCTGTTAAAACAGGCGCGAATGAGAATCTTACAAATGCGTATGATAAGGAGATGATCGAGCGATTAAAAGCGTTGGGTTACATTGGAGATGACACTGTAAGCAATTCAGGAACTGATACGAGCAGGATAAACAAAGCAGCAGTGCTAATTCAAGACAACAAATATGATGAAGCAGAACAATTACTCTTGAATATTATCAAAGAAGAACCAAAAACTTCTGTTGCATGGCTTATGCTAGCAAAAATTTACAACACGAAAAATGATAAAGAGAAAGAACTGAATGCATATATGAAGGCGCTTGATAATGCTACAGAACAAGCAGACGTCGAAGATGGAATAATTGGTGCTTCATTGATACTTCATGATCTAAAAAAAATCGACCGAGAAATAGGCCTTGTAAAAATGGGACTTAAGGATTTTCCGAATTCATTTAAACTAAAAAAATTCCTTGGTAATCTTTACTTCGAAGAAAGTAAATATTTTGAAGCAATTGAATTATATGAAAAAATACTTCAGATGAAATCTGATGAACCATCAGTAATTAATGAGCTCGCGAAATCATATTTTATGATCGGGAATGTCGATAAAGCGATGGAAAACTGGAACAAATGTTTCCAGATGCAGCCAGATTTGATGAAAAACAACAAATACTACTATGTAAACCGGGGCATCGTTCGGGGAAAAGCAGGGGACTCACAAAATGCAATGAATGATCTTCGCCAGGCACTAAAAATTGATCCGGAATATTCCTTGACATGGACTGCAATAGGTAATGTTTACCTGGGTGCCAAAGAGTATAAAAATGCTGAGGTTTCTTTCAGAAAAGGTATCACTTTCGCAAAGAAAACAGGCGATAAAGCTAGTGCGTATATGGGCTTGATTATGACATACAACGCAACAGGTAATAGCGAATTGGAGAAACTATCACTTAAGGCAGCTGTAAAAGAAGTCCCTGACAGTAACCTGATACACAGGATGTATGGCTTCTATCTCCTCAGTAAAATGGAATATGATTCCGCAAAGCATGAATTCGAAACCGCAATCACCTTGAACAAAAATGATTATCTTTCGATGAACCGCCTTGGCGCGCTTTATGCTCGCGAGGGAAAAATAGATGCAGCGCTTAAACTCTTCAAGGATTCACTGGTTATTAATCCGGATCAGCCAAAAATCAGGGAAACAATCCGGCAAATGGAAGCCCAGAAATAGAATTAAACTGGACTTGCTCTAAATAATACTTTCTTGAAGCAGGTTATGAATATGGACCATACCGATAGGTCTGTTTTCTGAATCGACAACCGGGATGGCAGTAATAAATTTCTCTTCCATGATCCTTTCGGCTTCAACGGCCATTCGATCGCGTGAAATAGTGATTGGATTTTTCGTCATAACATCGCTGACTTGAATATCCAGAATTCCATTTTTATCCATATTCTGGAAACACCTTCGTAAATCACCATCAGAAAAGACGCCGCATAAAATTCCCTTTTTATCAACGACAGTACATAAACCAACCTTATTGCTGGTCATTTCAAGTAGAGCATCCTTAATAGTAGCATTAAATGGAATAACAGGATTTCGAGTATCCCGTGACATAATATCCTCTACCCTGAGTGTAAGCTGTTTTCCCAGGCGACCTTTTGGATGGCGAATTGCAAATGCCTCTTCGTCAAAATTACGCATATCCATAAGTGCGATTGAAATGGCATCACCTAATGCCAGGGTCACAGTCGTGCTGGTAGTCGGCGCGAGATTCAGCGGGCACGCTTCCTTTTCGATTGAACAATCAATTACTGCATCAGCCGCATCAGCCAGTTTTGACTTTAAGTTACCCGTCATTGCAATCAGTTGGATCCCAAATCTTTTAACAAAAGGCAGCAAAGGTAGTAGCTCTTCTGTGTTTCCACTGTTGGAAATAGCGATAATAACTTCTTTTTTAGTTATCATCCCATAATCGCCATGTCCGCCTTCAGTCGGATGAATAAAAAATGCAGGTGTGCCAGTGCTCGCAAGAGTTGCCGCGATTTTCTGACCGATAATTCCGGATTTACCTACACCGACGACGACTATATGCCCTTCACAATTGAAAATCATCTCAACTGCTTTAGTAAAATCACCGTTTATTTTATTTGCTGCGCGTTTCAGCGCTTCCGCTTCTTCATGAAGAACACGGACAGCTTCACGAATTATATCCAAATGTTAATAATCCTATTTGATCTTGAAGAGGTTTGAATTTGAACGCCCAACCTTCTCTTCGATTGTCCCTTCTCCACGGTTGGAAAAAATCAAGACATCTGAACGTTTATATAGCTGGTCACACTGGTTACAGAACGGGTATCTATCGAATTCGCCTTTGGCATGCGCATCCCGGAGATCTTCGTATTTTTCACCTTTCATGACTTCCTCGATCGTTTGTTCCCTCAAATCACCGAGAATCATCTTACCGTCATAATCCCAGCAACAGGGAATCACCGTTCCATCCCATTGTACCTGTAATGGGCCTGTCTTCGGCCTACCACAGGTGGTCTTTTTGTCAGGGACTTCTCTGTAACGGAATGCATCGCTCCAGTTATGTGGCTTCCAGGCTTCAACTGCATCAGCGCGTGGTATCCAGTATTCCTTCCAATCCTCATACTGATGCTGATTTTCTTCCAGCATCAACCAGAAAACCAGAACCTGCATATTGCTATTGTAACTTTTTTTAAGGTCAAGAACTCTGTGGATATTAGCCATGACCTTATCATAATCCATATTCTGATGAACTTTTTCGTAAACCTCTTTAGTGGTCCCGTAAACGCTGAACCTTACTTCATCCAGGCCGGCTTCAATCAATCCCCTGGCTCTTTTTTCTGTCCAGAGGAGGCCGTTGGAAATAAAATTCACCCATATATCAGGATTCTTCGACTTTATATATTCAATCCTTTTTTCGAGAAGTACGTCCACAAGCGGCTCACCAAATCCGCCAAGGAAGATGCTATCTATATTATAAGTAACAGCATCATCAACTACCTTCTTAAATATATCCATATCCATCACGCCAAGAGATCTCGTCATTGTATCATGAGGACACATGATGCAGTTCGCCGGGCAATGATTTGTTGTCTCTATTCTAACTTCAGGATTCGTCAATTTCATTACTTCATACCTCGTATATGCTAAAGATCCATTATACAGCTTCGGTTAAACGTAACAATACCATTTTTCACAGATACTTTTTCCTGAGCATCCTCTGTTTATTCAATGTTTTACGTCTTATTTCCTCAAGTTTGTTGCGGTCAAATTTTATCCTCAACCGTTCAAGTTCATCATCTTTAATATCTCTAGTAGCGACAGATGATTCTTTCCCATCACTGGAAATATAAACCACCAAAGTACCAATATCTTTTTTTATCTTGGAATACCTTAATGCAATCGATGCTGCTGTTTCCAGATTTTCTCCTTGTGCCGCACCTTCCAATAAGACCAACGGTCCTGGCACCTTTCTTAAGTCTATTACGCCTCTGCCTTCAGAAAATTCTTCTAGAATGGAATTATCTTCATCGTCCTTACCGACAATTATTTTTAAATCCCTTGAAATCCGAAAATGTCGTCCATATTTATAAATTTCCATATCTTCCGGGTCTGGTTGGGCTTTATCCGAATAATTAATAAAATCCAGAACCTTCGCTGCGTATTCCCTGTATGTCAGGATACAACCGCCACCCGGAGGATGGTAACCGGTTATATTATTACTCTTAGCAAATTCAAACTGTCGGTTCCTTCCACGTCCCTGGATATCGAGCAACTTATTTCTGTCTATAATACCAGCTTTTTCAGCTTCCGTAGGTTTTAGAAGTTTTGCGGAAAGAGGCCTTAGCAGCCGTCCTTCAAGCCCGGTCTTTTTCTCCAGCATATTCATGACCTGTTTGTTCTGTGTCATAGGCCTTTGACCCAAGACCTCGCCGGTGAAAACAAATTCAGCGCCTATCTCTTCCATAACCTCTTTAGCTTTTACCATCATCAGGAATTTGCAATCTATGCAGGGATTTACCGCGGTACCATAACCCCACCATGGTTCCATAAGCCTTTCGAGAAATACCGATGTAATTTCTTCATACCTGTATTCGATTCCAAGTTTTTTGACATCCTCTGATAGGCGATTTTTTACAGTTCTTTCATGACTCCAGAGGTCTATTACCAGAGCTGTAATCTCTATCGATTGTTCCTGGATAAGTTTAACAGCTATATAACTGTCCAACCCTCCCGAAAATAGCCCTACCGCTTTATATCCCATCCGTTCATCCTAGTACGATTTTAATTTGACTGCAAACAGAGGCATTGATATTATTTCATTAGAAAGGAGAATAAGCATGCTAAGATCAATTAACCTTTGGATCATTGTTTTATCTGCGATCGTTGTTGCAGGTGCGATTTATTTCATGGTAAATACCGACGCTGATGCACAGACGACCCCTGCTAACGACGAAGGAGTTAACACAATGAATATCGATAAAATGTTATCGAAGTATGCGGTCGTGGAGGTAAAACCGGACCTGTCTGGGCTAACGGAAAAACAGCAACAGATAGTAAAAATCCTGGTCGAAGCCGGAAAAGTTGCTGATCATCTTTTCTGGGAACAGGCCAGCTATGACGGGCTGGATATTCAGGCAAAACTAGCCGCCTCCAATTCACCGCAGGATAAAAAGATTCTTGAATATGTAAACATTAACTATGGGCCGTTTGACCGTTTAAATAATAATGAGATCTTCTATGGTAAAGATAAAACTATTGATGGCCCAACATTTTATCCATCTGGAATGCAAAAAGAAGAGTTTGAAACCTATATCAAACAACATCCTGAAAAAGAGAAAGACCTTGTTTCACTTTATACCGTTGTCCGCAGAACAGGTGATAACGGATTAGAAGCTGTTCCTTTCAGTAAAGCATACCCGGAAGAAACAAAGAAATTGCATGACCTTCTGATGAAAGCCGCTTCTCTTGCAGAGAATGAATCACTTAAATCTTTTCTTGAAGCTAAAGCAGCGGATTTCCTTAAGGATGATTTTTATACAAGCGATACATTGTGGCTGAAACTTAAAGACAATATGATAGACCTGGTTATCGGGCCAACCGAGGTATACGAAGATACAATGTTTAACTACAAAGCTTCTTATGAAGCCTTTGTAATGATTAAGGATAAAGAAGCTACTAAAAAACTCGAGTTTTATAACGAGCATAAAAACGCGCTCGAAAAAAGACTTCCAGTTTCTGATGATTATAAAAAAGAATACAAGGGGTTAAGCTCCCCACTCGCCGCTGTTCAGTTAGTTTATTGCGGCGGCAGCAGCAATTCAGGAACCAAAACAGTAGCTTTCAATCTTCCTAATGATGAGAAAGTAAGGGAAGAAACCGGCTCGAAGAAAGTTCTTCTTCAGAATGTTCTGAAAGCCAAATATGAAAAAATTCTCGTTCCGATTGCAGAAACCCTGCTTACCGAAGAAGCAAGAAAATATATCTCCGCAGATGCTTTCGCAACAAACGTCCTTATGCATGAGTACTCACATGCTTTCGGATTGAATTACACAGTAAAAGATCCGGAGCTAACTGTTAAAAAAGCCCTCGGCGGTGATTACAGCGCTATTGAAGAATGTAAAGCTGATATAGTCGGTTTATACAACCAGAGTTATTTCCATAATAAGGAATTAATCAGTGATCAGGAATTAAAAACACATTACACAACAGCTGTCGCCAGTATATTCCGTTCAATCCGTTTTGGAGCAAACGGCTCCCACGGTACAGCTAATTTAATGCAATTTAATTTCTTTGTAGAAAAAGGCGCCATCGTTTTCGATGAAAGCACAGGTAAATATAGCATTAACTATGACAAATTTGAGAAAGCCACGGAAGATTTGGCGAACCTCGTGCTGACAATCCAGGGTGATGGAGATGCAAAAAAAGCGAGCGAAGTTATTGAAAAGTACGGTAAGTTTACGAAGAACCTGACCGATAGCCTGAAAAAGCTTGAAGATCTACCGGTAGATATCGTATTCGACTATCAATACAACTGGTAGAATTGTGTTGGGAAATATTGACTTGACCGTCTTTTAATATTTTGGTAGATTCCATCACTTACTTTATAAACAAGGATAGCGATGATGCGTAAAGCAGCTGGTGAATTCGAGATTCCTTTAATTGAGATGGAAGAAGAAATAAGCCATCTCAAGGGAGTCCCTCCCTCTCCCGATGTACTTGAAAAGATTGAAAAACTGGAGAAAAAGTTACAAAAGAAGAGAGAGGATATTTTCTCAAGGCTCTCACCATGGCAAAGAGTTGAAATGGCCAGACATCCTGACCGGCCATATACGATGGATTTTATAGATTTTCTTTTTGAAGACTTCATTGAAATTCATGGTGATAGAAGGTTTTCCGACGATCCAGCGATTATAACTGGATTCGCCTTTTTCCATGGTCTGCCGGTATGCGTGATAGGCCATGAAAAAGGCCGAACTCTAAAAGAAAAAGTCTATCGAAATTTTGGTATGCCACAGCCTGAAGGCTACCGTAAAGCCCTTAGGGTGATGAAAATCGCTGAAAAATTCAACCGCCCAATCCTTACATTCGTTGATACACCGGGAGCATATCCAGGTATCGGCGCGGAAGAACGCGGGCAGGCTGAGGCTATTGCATATAACCTGAGAGAGATGGCAAAACTCGAAGTTCCGGTTATCGTGACCGTCACAGGAGAAGGCGGAAGCGGTGGAGCTCTTGGTATTGCCGTAGGAGAAGTCGTAAATATTATGGAGCATGCCGTCTATTCCGTAATTACACCGGAAGGATGCGCATCGATCCTCTGGCGTGATCCGTCAAAGAAAGATCTGGCCGCTGAAGCGATGAAAATGACCGCATCAGATTTGAAAGAGCAGGGCCTTGTCTCCGATATTATACCGGAGCCTCCGGGAGGAGCGCATATCGATTATGAAGCATCAGCCAAAATAATAGATCAATTCCTCCAGGCAGCATTAACAAGTCTTTCGGACTTGACTCCTCAGCAGAGAATCGACCTCAGGTATCAACGCTTCCGAAATATGGGTTTTTATAGATAAAGACAATCAGTCAATATTTCCCGACCTTTCATACCTGGAGAAAGGCATATGGAAGGTTACTGGGAATATCATCGAGTTAAATATGATACGATAAAAAGTATCGCCGACGAACTTCGTCTGCCCGTAATTATTGCCAGGATTCTGGTAAACAGGGGATACTCTACTCCAGAAGAAGCAGACAAATTCCTTAATCCAAAAATCGAAGATATGTATGACCCATTCCTCATGAATGGGATGGATATAGTAATAGATAGGATTTTAAAGGCGCTCGATAAACATGAAAAAATCTGTATCTACGGGGATTATGACGTTGACGGGGTAACATCTATAATCATCCTCAAAGATGCCCTCCAGAGGCTGGGCGGTAATGTAATATTTACAATACCGAGCCGGCTTGATGAGGGATATGGATTAAACTTTGAAAGACTTGATGACCAGGTACTGGGTTCGGATACAAAACTTATAATCACTGTTGATACAGGCACAACCTCCACAGAAGAAGCAAACTACCTTCTACAGAAGGGAAGAGACCTTATCATTACCGACCATCACGAGGAAGGAAATGAAAGGCCAAACGCCCTCGCAATATTAAATCCCAAGCTTTCGGAAAATACTTACCCCTTCAAAGAACTGGCGGGCGTGGGAGTAATTTTAAAACTCGTTCAAGCTCTTCAATTGAAGATAACGAAAAAACTTCCAATCCAATCATATCTCAAGATAGCAGCTATCGGTACAATTGCTGATATTGTTCCTCTAATAGATGAAAACCGGATTATTGCAAAACTGGGCCTCCGGGGTCTCCAGGCAACCAATAACTTCGGGCTGCGGTCTTTACTTGCTGACCTTAAGCTGGAAGACAGGAAGATTGAATCAAGCGATATAAGCTTCCGTCTCGCTCCGCGAATTAACGCTCTTGGAAGGCTTGGAAACGTTGAACAGGCAGTAGAGCTGTTTTTCACATCTAATCGGGCATACGCAAATGAAATCGTACTGGAGATGAACCGTCTGAATGTTAAACGTCAGAAACTTGAAAACGACATATATGAGCATGCGGTCCATAAGATAGAAAGTGATGAAAAGCTTCAGGAAGCACCGATACTGATAATTCAGGGAAATGATTGGCATCTTGGTGTAATCGGCATAGTGGCATCACGCCTGACGAATAAGTACTATAAACCTTCAATTGTAATCTCATTGAATGGCGGGCTTGGTAAAGCTTCCGGCAGGAGTATAACCGACTTTGACCTTAAAGGGGCATTGGATTTGGAATATAACCTGCTTGAATCTTACGGCGGCCATAAAATGGCTGTCGGTTTTCAAATAAGAGAGGAAAATATTGCCGAATTCGCCCAACGTATCAGCGGAAGGGTTGAGAAAATACTGGATGGTCATCTTTTCATCAGGGAAGACAAAATAGATGCGGATATTTCATTCCAGGCAATAAACGACGAGTTCCTAAAAGCCCTGGACAAGCTGAAACCTTTCGGGCATTCGAATCCAAAACCGGTTTTCAGGAGCAACAATGTTTTCCTCAAAAACACTCCATATCTTCTCAAGGAAAAACATATCAAAGCACAACTGGAACAGGGCAGGAAAAGCTTTGAATCCATCTGTTGGAAACATCCTGACTGGTACGAGGATATGAATACATGCAATCGTCTGGATATAATTTACCATATAAATAAAAATTACTGGTACGGCGAAGAAAGCATTCAGCTTGAGATAAAAGATTTTACCTCATTTCAGGACTAATCCTTCCGGCTTCTCCAGATATATACAGTCTCACCATCATCTTCGGAATTCCAGATTATATAACTTCCGATCTTCAACTTTGCAATATCTTTCAATTTGAACTTATTCCTGCCGAAAGTGCTATGATCCATGCCCCAACCGATATTCACATTCCAGTCATCTTGAACGGTAAAATCGCCTTCCATACCCCAGGATGCGAAGGTCATGATATATGAAAAAGGAAATGAAATTCTGAAATAATGGCCACCATCAGCATTAAAATGAGCAACATTCAACCGGCCCGCAAACTCTTCATCTTTTATACTGTTATCAATTTTAATCGATTGAATTTCTTCTTTAAGGTCGCGTTGATATTTCTCCATATCGATCAAATCAAAATCTTCATCAATCTCGACTGTAAAACTCGCAAAAAAGCCGATTGTAAGGACCAGCAGTATGATTGATAAATCTTTCAGAAACGTCCAAATCATTTCTCAATATCCTTTCGTACAGTAAAACGGATAATATAACTCAATTGTTCCAGTATGAAATACCAGGTAATAAAGGAGAATTATAAACTTAAAACGCTGTTCTGTACAGGAATACGCTATTCTTCTATATGGTCGATATACTTCCCTGCCGCCAGGGCTGCTGTCGCACCATCACCCGCGGAAATTGCAACCTGGCGCGCGATGTGCTCGCGGGAGTCGCCAATAGCATATACTCCGGGTACCGAGGTCTGCATGGTGTTATCCACCAGTATATAGCCCTCTTCATTTTTCTTGATATCGAAATCGAATAGCGATGTATTCGGTAAGAAACCGATAAATATAAACAGTCCGCTAACCGCCAGATCCTTTACTTCCCCAGTCTTAACATTTTTAATCGACAGCGCGTTGACAGTATCTTCACCCTTGATCTCCTCAACAACAGTATCCCAGATCACCTCAATTTTCGGGTTTTTCAATACTGCATCCTGAATCTGTTTTTTCGCTCTCAGCTCATCACGGCGGTGAATCAGGTATACCTTAGCAGCATGGTTGGTAAGGTAAAGAGACTCTTCACATGCCGCATCGCCACCGCCAACAACAGCAATCGTTTCACCTTTAAAGAACGGGCCGTCGCATACCGCGCAATAAGAAACACCTCGTTTGGCATATTTTTCCTCGCCTTTAACATTGAGGTAGCGCGGATTTCCGCCGGCTGCATAAATCACAGTTTTGGTAGTAAAAGAGTGTCCATCCTCTGTTTCGACTATTTTTAGATTCCCATCGCCGTTTTTAATGGATTTGACCATTGCCATTTCTATTTTTAATCCCAGATCGCGGACATGAGCTTCCATTTTCTGCGCCAGTTCAAAACCACTGATTTTTGAAAAACCGAGGTAATTATCTACGACATCGGTATTGAACAGCTGACCGCCAACAAGTTTTCCTTCGAGGAGTAAAGTATTCTTTCCGCTGCGGACTCCATAAATCCCGGCTGATAAACCGGCCGGCCCGCCGCCAATAATTAAAATATCGTATACTTCATTATTACTCATTAATTTCTCCTGATTCTTTCTATTTTTTCCAAGTCTAATATACGTGATGAGAAAAGTAATATTTCTTTAATCATTTATTGCATTTTATAACTACCATGGTTCTGTCGTCAAGTGATCGTCTACCGTGAAGAAACCTGTTGTTTGCCCTCAATGCCGCAGTAAAAATCTCTTTAGCGCTCAGGTGGCTGTGCTCAGCGATTACATTCTTCAGCCTCGTAAGCCCATAAGCGTCGCCGTTTTCATCCTCTACTTCCAGAAAACCATCTGTATACATCACGACAAGGCATTCCTTCGGCAGATCGGTCTCGATGAACCGGAAGAATACTTTTTTATCGGGTACTTCCAAATCGGGATCCTGATCGACTACCCTCTTGCTCTGGAATAAACCCAATGGACAGCCGGCGCGGTAATCAATATCAATATATTCCCTGTTGGCAACATCATAAATAAGCGGCGGCGGATGGCCCGCGACCATAAACCTAGCCCGTTTTTCCTTGTATAACTCCGCGTAAATCGCAGTAGCGTATTTTCCCTTCGGTGTGGAATTAAACAGCCTTGTATTCAGATTATCAAATATACCCTTAGAAACTTCCCCGTATTTCTCAAGTTCATACGGCAGAGCAGTAAAAAGAGAACTGTGTAGGTTGTGAACCATAAGCACATCCTCGAATTCGTGCCCGCTGACATCAGCGATTAGAATCCCAAGCCGATTTTTATAATCTAGTACATCTTTCCTGGAATCCGATTTTCTTTTAATGGAATTCAGGTCATAGCGCTTATCAAACTCAATAAATGAACGGTGGTCGCCGCCAAGCGAATTAGCGAATATTACCCAGCTGTATATATCATAATTTCCGAATTCCATCCCTCGCTTATAGGGAAGAATTTGGTTATGCACTCTAATCGTATTTTTGATGAGATTGTACTGCTCAACAAAAGATGAATTTTTCCCGTTGTTATTATTCATACTGAATTATTCCGGTTATATTATAGAAGAAGCCCCTTCTCATTTTGTAACGCCCGTCTATCCTTTACGCTGTTTTTTCTTCAAGATTTCCACATTTTGCATTTTTTCTTTAAAAATCTTCTCTTTTCCCCGCTCTGTCGGTAGATAATACTTTCTTTTTTGGAGTTTTTCGGGCAGGCAGCTCATATCGGCAACTCCATCTTCAAAATCATGGGCGTATTTGTATCCATCCCCGTAGCCTAAATCCTTCATCAGCCTGGTCGGAGCGTTTCTTATATTAAGTGGTACCGGTTCGTTCGGGTACTTCCTGATATCCTGCTGGATTGATTTATACGCCGTATAGAGTGCGTTGCTGCGTGGAGCGAGCGCCAGGTAGACAACAGCTTCAGCAAGGGCGAGCGAGCCTTCAGGCATGCCGATGAAATGCACCGCGTCGCGCGCGTTCAGGGCGATATTCAACGCGCCGGGATCCGCCATGCCGACATCCTCTGATGCAAAACGGACGATCCGACGGGCGATATAGAGCGGATCCTCGCCGCCTTCCAGCATCCGGGCGAGCCAGTAGAGCGAGGCATCAACATCGCTGTTGCGCATGCTCTTATGCAGGGCGGAGATAATATTAAAGTGCTCCTCACCCGCTTTGTCATAATAGAGCGATTTCGTCTGGACGACCTCGTTCACAATCTCCTGTGTGATCACCGTTTCCACCTCTTCACCGTGCAGGGAAACAGAAATATCGAGGATGTTTAGCGCCCTCCGAGCGTCCCCGTCACTTAAAACCGCAATCAGCTCCAGCGTGTCATCATCAATCTTGATCTTTCTTTCACCGAGACCCGAATCCTTATTATCAAGTGCGTTTTTGAGAATGGAGATGATCTGCTCCAACCCGAGTGGGTTGAATGTAAAAACCCGGCATCGTGAGAGCAATGGCCCAATCACCTCGAAAGACGGATTCTCGGTCGTGGCGCCTATCAGGATAATCGCTCCTGACTCCACGAACGGCAGGAAAGCATCCTGCTGCGCCTTATTGAACCGGTGGATCTCATCGATAAAGACTATTACCGGCGGCCCGCCAGCCTCGCGGTATTTCTCCGCCTCCTGCATGAGTGTCTTCACTTCCTTGATAGATGTAAGCACCGCGGAAAACTTATGGAACCTGCTGCCGGTCTTCTGCGCGATGATATTGGCGACCGTGGTCTTCCCGCTTCCCGGCGGCCCCCAGAAGATCATGGAAGGGATATTCCCCTCCTCGATCATCCTGCGGAGCGGCTTGCCCTCACCCAGGATATGCTCCTGGCCCATAAGATCCCCGATCTCCCCGGGCCTCATCCTATCCGCCAACGGCCTGCTTTTATCAACTTGACCTGCCATTAGATTTCCCTCGGGCAATATATTATCACAGTGATAGAAATTTGTAATGCGGGTTCATTGATTTCAAAATGAAGATTAAGATTTCTGTTTTTTATATTCGTAGAGGAAGATCGCGGCGGAGAGGGCAACATTAAATGACTCAACATCGTCGGCAATAGGGATAGAGACCAGCTCATCAGCAAAGAGCCGTGTTGATGGCGAGATTCCCCTGGCTTCCCCACCGAGGACGAGCGCTGTCTTTTCCGGGAATGTATAATCCCCCAGCGATACACTGCCATCGGCATCCGAAGCTATGATCTTATATCCCCTTTCTCTTAAGGACATAAGGACTTCATCTGTCAGGCGGCACTGGCTGATCAAAGTCTTGAGCGCAACCCCCGCGCTGGCTCTTATCACCTTCGGGCCGTAAGGGTCGGCCGAATCACCGCTGAATATAACCTCCCCGGCTCCCATTCCCCTGGAGATACGGGTGATCGTGCCGCAGTTGCCGGGATCGCTGATATTTTCCAGCACTACAACCAAATCACCTTTCGGCTGCCAGTTTTCAAGTTCCTCAACCGGTATAATATAATCCGGCAGGGTGCAAACTGCGATTATCCCCTGGGAGTTTTCGGTCGTGGTGATCTTCCGGAATACATTATCCGTCAGGATATAGACTTTATCGCTATTCGCTCTGAGGATAGGCTTCATCCTGGTATCGTTTTCCAGCGATATCGCTTTCGATTCATCCAGGAAAATCCGCTCGATATTCACCGCTTTGTTCGCTTCTTCCACGGGGTTCAGCCCTTCCGCGAGGAAAAGCTTCTCTTTCAGACGGTTTTTCTTCATTGCAAGCGAAGCCGCCTGTTTGACCATCCGGTTCTGTGGGCTGCTGATTATCTCGTTTCTCATACTGTTTATTGTATAACGCAATCATACCCAACAGCAAGCAGGTTTTTACGTCTCGAATGAAAGAGTTACACCCGATTTTCTCATTTGTAATCACTGTTTTTGGTGATATACTCTTTTTTTTGTACAGGGAGAGTTTCATGAAAAAATATCTGGTAACCGGTGGGGCGGGTTTTATCGGCTGCAACTTCGTAAAGCACCTGTTCGAAGCGTATGATAACATTGAAGTTACAGTACTCGACAAGCTGACTTATTCCGGAAACAAGGATAACCTGAAAGAACTCGAATCCAAGAATAATTATAAATTCGTTGAAGGGGATATCGCCGACCCGGCAGTTGTGGACAGACTGTTAAAAGATGCCGATATCGTTGTCAATTTCGCCGCGGAATCGCATGTCGACCGCTCCATTATGGGCGCCGATGAACTTACACAGACAAACCTGCACGGAACTTACGTGCTGCTCAATGCTGCAAAGAAACACGGCGTCGACTGCTTCCTGCAGATATCGACCGATGAGGTCTACGGCTCCGTGGAAACCGGCTCCTCCGTAGAGACAGATTTCCTTATGCCGCGTAACCCCTACTCCGCCACCAAGGCAGGCGCCGATCACCTCGCGCTGTCGTATTTCACCACGCACGGCCTACCGGTCAAGATCACCCGTTCATCCAACAACTACGGGCCGTACCAGTACCCGGAAAAACTGATACCGTTTTTCCTCACGAATGCGCTGGAAGATAAACCGCTCCCGCTATACGGGGACGGCCTCAATGTGCGTGACTGGCTCTACGTCCGCGATAACTGCACCGGGATTGACACGGTTATCAACAAAGGAAAAATCGGGGAAATCTACAACATCGGCGGCGGAAACGAGATCACGAATGTCGAAATTACTAGGCGGATTCTTGAAATCCTGGACAAACCGGAATCATTGATAACTTACGTAAAAGACCGTCCCGGCCATGACAAACGCTACAGCCTCAACAGCGCGAAGCTGGAATCCCTCGGCTGGAAGCCTGAAGCTGACTTCGCCGCATCGCTCGAAAAGACTGTCAAGTGGTACCTGGATAACAGGGACTGGTGGGACGCGATAAAGCAGAAAAATAAAGAATACAAAGAATTCATGGAAAAATATTACAAGGAAAGGCAAGGAGGATAGAGTTGAAAGTACTAATTACAGGATTTACCGGGTTCGCTGGTTCACACCTGGCCGATTATATTCTTGCGAAACACCCGGATGTAGAAGTTTATGGAATCAAACGCTGGCGCAGCCGCACGGAAAATATCGATCATCTCAGAAACGAAAAAAGAGTAAAAATACTTCACTGCGATTTCCGCGATCCCGTGTCAGTATACAATACATTAAAAGAAGTAAGACCGGACCGCATCTTCCACCTCGGCGCGCAGAGCTTCGTGCCGACATCATGGGAAGCCCCGTCCGACACCATGACCACTAACATCATGGGCGAGATTAATATCTTCGAGGCGATGAAGGAACTTGGCCTCAAAGATACCCGTGTGCAGATCGCCTGCTCTTCGGAAGAATACGGCCATGTGAACGAGGACGAAGTACCGATCAAGGAGACCAATCCTCTCAGGCCTCTGAGCCCCTACGCCGTCAGTAAGGTTACGCAGGATTACCTCGCGTATCAGTACCATAAGAGCTACGGATTCTTCACGGTCCGCACCCGCGGCTTTAACCATACAGGCCCCCGCAGAGGCGATGTATTCGTAATCTCCGATTTCTCAAAGCAGATCGCTGAAGCCGAAAAAGGCAAACGCGAGCCTGTGATGTACGTCGGTAATCTCCAGGCCAAGAGAGACTTCACGGACGTACGTGATATGGTACGCGCATACTGGCTCTCGCTCGAGAAATGTGACCCGGGCGATGTATACAATATCGCGAGCAACAGCACACATACAATCCAGTCCTGCCTCGACAGGCTGATTGCACTCAGTGAAGTTAAGATCGAAGTCAAACAGGATCCAAAGAGAATGCGTCCTTCAGACGTCATGATCCTCTACGGAGACAATACAAAATTCTGTGAAAAAACAGGATGGAAACCAGAAATCCCGTTCGATAAAACACTTGAAGATACCCTGAACTTCTGGAGGGAACGGGTATAACCTGTCGTTATGAAGGTTCTCATTACCGGTATTGAGGGGTTCGCAGGCAGCCACCTGGTTGACCTTCTTTTAAAAGAAGGCTGGGAGATTCACGGGATCAAACATCCGGAATCTTCTTTCGAAAACATTGCGCATCTCGGGCCCAATGTCAATATTCATGCGATCGACCTAAATGAACATGACCAGGTACGCTCACACTTAGAGAAAATCAAACCTGAGGGGATTATCCACCTCGCGGCGTTTTCGAGGGTCGGTATGTCATGGCAGAGCAAGGTATATACCTACCGGGTAAATATCCTTGCCACAGCCAACTTGCTCGAAGCTGCAGCAGAATCGGCATCGCCGCCACGGCTGCTGATGATCAGTTCCGCGGAGGTTTACGGCCCACTGCCGAAGGAAAAAATGCCGATAACCGAGGATTACCCTATGAACCCGGTTAATCCTTATGCTGTCAGCAAGGCATCAGTCGAACTTATCACCGGCCAGTTCATGCGCGAGAGGCCGGACCTCAATTGGAAGATAGTACGCCCGTTCAACCACACTGGCCCCCGGCAGACTCTCGGTTTCGTCTGCTCCGATTTCGCGCGGCAAGTCGCTTTGATCGAAGCCGGAAAGATGGAGCCTGAGATAATGGTCGGCAACCTCGCGGCGGAGAGGGATTTCTCCGATGTACGAGATATAGTCCGCGCGTATAAGCTATTGCTGGAATCTGACAGCGCCGATACCTACCAGGTCTGCAGCGGGACGGCATACCCGATCAAGGGAATCCTGGAGCTCCTGCTGGAAAAAAGCAGCCGGGAGATAAAAGTCTCCGTTGACGAGAGCAAATTGAGGCCGATAGATACGCCTATGATCGTAGGCGATAACTCGAAGATAAAGAAAGACCTCGGCTGGGAACCGCAGTATTCCTTCGAGAAGACCCTGGAAGACCTGCTCGAATACTGGCGGGGAAAAATAAAAGGCGACGCGTAAACCATGGCAAAAAAAGTTTTAATTATTGGTGGCACAGGTTTCCTCGGCAAAACCATAATTAAAGGCCTTCTGGATAAGGGTTACTCCGTAAGGCTGTTGCACAGGAAAAACAGCAACCTCGAGGGAATCCCTAAAGAAGTCGAAAAAGTAATCGGTGACGTTACCGATTTTGAATCCCTGCGCGCAGCATACAAGGGCGTCGACTATGCGATCCATTCCGCAGCGCTCGTAACCCAGTGGATGAAAGACAGCTCGGTGTTCGACCGAATCAATGTTGAAGGTCTCGATAATTCACTCCGCGCGGCAAAAGAAGCCGGAGTTAAAAAAATAGTTTATACATCATCATTTATGGCTCTCGGCCCCAGCATCGGGGCACCCTCGACCGAAAAAGACCTGCATAAAAGAAAAAAGTTTTTTAATGATTATGAACGGACCAAATACCTTGCGGAATTGAAGCTCGATGACTACATCGCTGAAGGCATCCCCCTGGTCACCGTTTACCCGGGCGTAATCTACGGCCCCGGCGATATCACAGAAGGGAACATCGTCATCCGCAATTTCCTGCTGCCCCGCATAGAGGGCACATTCCTCGGCCTGTTTTTACTGGGCAGGGGAAAAGGGCTTTGGTCATACAGCTATGTCGATGATGTTGCCGCTGGCCATATCAATGCGCTGGAAAAGGGAAAAATCGGCGAATCTTATATACTCGCGGGTGAAAACGCCAACCACCGCCAACTCTTTGCCCTGTTGCAGAAATACAGCGGTGTGAAGACCCCGCCCCTTCGTATGCCTTTCTGGGCAGCAAAGATGAAAGGGGCCCTCGACCTCACCATCGCAAGGATATTCGGCAAACAACCCGCCGTCACGCCGGGAGCAGTCGCCGTTTTCCAGAAAGACTGGGCATATGACAGCTCCAAGGCGGAAAAAGAAATTTCATATAGAACCCGCAGCCTCGAAGAAGGCATGAAAAAGACTGTTGAATGGTTAAAAAGGGAAGGCTATGTCAAAACAAAGTAATTTCAGTGAAATAGGGAGAAAATCTCTTCATATAGCGATGGTCTTGTTCGCGTTCCTGCTCAAATATCTGAGTTTGCCGGTCGCCCTGCTCTGCGCAATCGGCGCTCTGCTGAATAACCTGTTTATCCTGCCGAGGCTCACGGCAAAATTCTACAGGGAAGGCCAACCGAAGGACATCGGCATCATCTTCTACCCGATTTCCGTCTTTTTCGTAATACTTTTCTTCCCGAACCATGTCTACCTTGCTGCTGCGCTCTGGGCGATAATGGCTTTCGGTGACGGATTCGCGACCATCTTCGGCAAACGCTGGGGTGTGGCTAAATTGCCCTGGAGCAAAGATAAATCCTGGGTCGGCTCGTTCGCATACGTAGTCTTCGCGACTGCCGGGGCTTCACTGCTCATCTGGTGGACGCTGCATCCGCTGGCAGAAGGTGAATCGGTTTATTTCTTCTATTTCTGGCTGCCGTTCATTCTTTCCCTGATATCTTCCCTGATGGAATCTCTCCCCTTCGGAGTTAACGACAATCTGCTCGTCCCGATGGTAGGAGCTTTCACCGCATATATAATGGTTACCCTGCATTATTCCCCGGCACCTGATTGGAGCATAATCAAAGAACACGCTCTTATCGGATTCGGTATTACTTTCGTATTCGGGTTTTTAGCATTTATTATGAAACTGGTCTCGAAGACCGGTTTCATCGCCGGAGTTATTGCCGGTACAATTATCTACGTTTTCGCGGGTTGGATGGGATTTGTCCTGCTTGCTCTCTTCTTCACTATCGCTTCGGGCCTGACCAAGTTCGGCTATAAGACAAAAGAATCACGTGGCCTCGCCCAGGAAGAAGGCGGCGCGAGAGGCACCAAACATGTCGCCGCGAACGTCTCCCTGCCGATAATCCTTGCCGTTATCTTGTTCTTCTCGTGGTATAACCCGGTCTTCGCCGTAGCCTTTGCCGCGGCGCTCGCAACCGCGTTGTCTGACACATCCTCATCCGAGTTCGGACAGCTGTATGGTAAAAACACATTTATGATAACGACATTTCGGAAAGTCCCGCCGGGAACTGATGGCGCTGTTTCCGTGGAAGGTACTCTTGCCGGCCTCGTAGGGCCGTTCATCATTGGCGCAGCAGCTTACTTTACCGGGTTTACACCTACAATATGGGCGATATTCATCATCGGCTTTGCAGGTTTCTTCGGCAACCTGGTCGAGAGCTACATGAACGCTCTCGTCAAGAACAAGGCGGCAGCGGACAACGAACTGATGAACTTCCTCAACACAGTAACCGGCGCTGGCCTGGCAATACTGGGGTATAATTTGATTTTCTAATTAAGCTTTTACTGTAATAAATATTCACTACTCTTTTGTTAGACTATCATTATAAATCGCACCCTTTTTATCAATGATTATTTTTTGAAGCAATTCTAGATTGTTTTTTAAATTAGCAATATCAGCAGTTACATTTTTTCTTGTTTGTGAATCTACTTTTCGATCAAATTTTGAAGGTAAATAATTATTTATTAAGTATAAAATGTATTCTACAGTTTGA
>JAFGBY010000170.1 GCA_016932915.1 Acidobacteriota bacterium
GACAACAGTAAGATACACGGTATCTCCATGTTCCAGTATTTCTGAGCCGTTTGGGTATTCTCTTGCAGCCCGATTTGGATTGAACAGAGTAAGCCGTTTTTTAGCATACTCTTTAGAAATTAATTCCTTAATTGGTATTTGGTTGAACTTCGGATCGGCATAGAAACGCGCCCTATCTTCAAAAACAATTTTTTTAATTTCAATCAACAGATGGAGGTACTCAGAAGAATTATGAGTCATTTTCGATAGATCGTATTCTTCCAGCATCTGGAGCATTTGCAGTGCGGCGATTCCCTGGCCGTTCGGTGGGAGTTCCCATACATCGTATCCCCTGTAGCTTACACTCAGCGGTTCCACCCATTCGGATTCAAAACCGGTGAAATCCTCCATCTCAAAGAATCCCCCTACACGCTTTGAATATGCAACAATAGTCTCGGCGATTTTGCCCTTGTAATAAGCATCTCTGCCCTTATCTGCAATTAAACGATATGTCGCAGCGAGTTCAGGATTTTTAAATATTTCACCTTTTGCCGGGGCTTTCCCACCCGGAGCGTACAGTTTTTGGAAGTTTTCATATTCCTTGAACCGTCTGACCGAAATATCCCAGTAATAACCGATAAGCTCAGTCATCGGGAATCCTTTTTCCGCATAACCGATGGCGGGGGAGAGGATATCTTTCAACGGGAGTTTGCCGAATCTACTGTGTAATTTAAACCACCCATCGACACATCCAGGTACAGTCCAGGGGAGTACACCGTAATATGGAACCCGGGAGAGGTTGTTATCCCGGAAATGCTGTACATTCAGTTTTTTCGGGGCAGGGCCACTGGCGTTAAGTCCATAGAGTTTCCCTGTTTTATTATCCCAGACGATTGCGAAGAGGTCTCCGCCTATGCCTGCGCCGGTTGGCTCCATCAATCCCAATGCGGCGTCTATCGCGATAGCGGCATCAACGGCGCTCCCACCTTTTTTTAATATATCCAGTCCTATCTGGGTTGCTAGTGGATGGCTGGATGCTACCATTCCTTCTGTTGCGATTACCTCAGAACGGGATACGGATATATTACCCGTGATCCTGTCATAAGCATCCAGACTGCTGTCCGCTGTGAAATGTGCTGTTAAAAAAATAAGTATTAAGATACTGATAAATTTCATGTATTTGCTCATCGGTTTTTCCTCCCGGTTTTATAATATTGTACATCATTCGGATTTTATTAAAAAGGATAGTTCCTATTATGAAATATTTAGGAATTCAATTGCTTTAAATATGAACTGAAATTATATTTGAATTAGGGACTTAGAATAAGAAGGAGTTGATCATGAAAAAGAGGCTTTTTTTATTATTTGTGATAGCCGCTGGCATTTTATCACTGACCGGCTGTTCTGATTCGATGGGGCTTGATCTGTATCTTACCTCTGAAACGACCACAACAGTAGTTGAAAGAGGAATAGCCCCGACGACTGAAACCGTGACCGCACTGAACGTTACTCTTACCGAATGGGAAGTACATCAAACCTCTGCCGGTATTGATTCAGGTTGGGTTTCGCTGTCTGCGCCATCTGGAGCCATTGACCTGATGCAGATCAGGAATATGGAGGAATTACTTTCCAGTTCTGAGATTGAAGAAGGAAATTATAACCAGATCCGTTTTTATGTTAATACCTGCCAGGTGACGACGGCGAGCGGTACATATGATGCAGAGGTGCCGAGCACAAAGATAAATATTGCTACCCAGTTTGTAGTTGCATCGGGTGATATGACGGAAGTGGTTTTATCTATCGATCCTGAAGCATCGCTTAATGTTACCGGCAATAATAAATATAAAATGCAGCCGGTTATTCATGTTAAAAGGATAAAAAATCCGAACTAAATCAATGCGGCGGGAGAAGCATCTCGCCAGATATAGCTTTCTTTATGGCTTCGGTTTCGATACCGAAGCCTTCTTTTTTTATTGATGTCACGAAATCATCATGGCTTCTGCCTGCTCTATACTCCGGAGTCTTGCCTGGGAATTTAAGGTAACGCATCAATACTTCTGGCCTTTCGCTTAGATTCAACACGGCATGATAAAAAACCTTATTTTTATTCCTGTAAATCGAGCAGCCGAGAATTTTCCTTTTATTTAATGTAACATCCGATATCCCCTCGTATTTTAATTCTCCTATCCCGAGCGATGACAGGGCATTGATTATTCGCCTGTTATATTCATGGAAGTAAAATGTAGACTGTTTCTGAGTAGCAATATTATATACGACGGAGATGACCAATGTTTTTGGTGAAATCACAACCGCTTCTCCACCGGAGGGACGTTGATAAACAGGAATACTGTCTATTTCAGCATTTTCGAGAAATACAGATCTCTCCGGTTTATTGCTTCTTCCGATTATCACTGCAGTGTTGGTAGGTACCCAGAGCATATATTTATATTTAAAACTGTTATCCTGGATCAGTTCTGAATCGGCCAGGTTGTATTCAATTAATTCCATTTTATTTTCCGTAATATAGAATATTATGCCTTGAATTTCGTCGAATTGAAATACAGGATAATTGTCCAGTATTAAAAATTAGAAAGAAACCATATTGGTTGTATCTTTTAATAAAGAAGGGGTTCTTTAAAGGAGGCAAATATGTTCGCCATGTTTATTATTTTGACGGGTCTGTTCGCAGTCGGATTATCTCTTGTAAGCGACAAAGATCCGAACGACGCATTGAAGACTCTTTATGAGGGAAATGTCAGGTTTGTTAAGGGACAGAATATTCAAATAAACCTGGATAGCAAACGCAGGAAGGATACTACAGTTGGAGGGCAGCAGCCCTTTGCAACCGTGCTTTCTTGTTCGGATTCCAGGGTTCCGGTTGAGCACATTTTTAATGTAGGTATCGGTGATATTTTCAACATCAAGGTTGCAGGTAATATTCTTGGTATGGATCAGCAGGCATCGATTGAATATTCGGTTGATCATCTTGGAACTCCGATCCTGGTGATACTTGGCCATACAAACTGCGGCGCTGTGATGGCTGCAGTTACCGAAGCGGATGTTGAGGGTGCGCTGCCATATCTTTTGGATAAGATTAAGCCGGCTTTCTGCCGCGTGAAAGAGAGAAACCCGGGATATTCACCGGAAGAAATAATTCCAACGGTAATCGAGGAAAACATCTGGTATACAATCGAGGATTTGTTCAGGAAGAGTGATATAGTAAAAAACCGTGTGAAACAGGGTATACTAGGAGTAGTCGGTGGTTTATACAATATTGAGACTGGGGCTGTTGCATGGCTTGGCGCTCATCCGAAGCAAGAGGAATTGATTAAGTAATTATATATATTAGTCTTAATTTTCCGGCTTTAAGCTTTTTTAGCCTGTTTTCTCGGTTTGATCAGAAGCTCCGGCCATCTTGGTTTATAAGGAATTCCGTATTCTGAAAGGGCTATCATCTGCATAGCCCTGGCTGGGCACAGATTAATACAGCTGAGGCAGAGCGCGCAATCACCATCTGATTTGGGGATTCCATCAACTATACGGAACCGGTTTGTCGGGCAATAATTCACACAGAGGTAGCATTTCCTGCACCGTTTTTTCCATGTATAGGTTTTATAGATATACCTGTTTATATATTTATTTTCGAGCAGCAAACCAAATATCGCCAGCGGAAAAGGGAAAAACAGAATCGGCAGCCCTGTATGTATGCCTTCAGCAAATTCACAGCCTGTTTTTGTAATCTCCTTTATATCGCTTGCTGAAGGAAGAGTACTATCAATGGCGTTCCATAATTTTTTCGAAAACCATCTGAATGTGACTACATTCATCGGGTACGCCGCCCAGTTCCTCCCGATTACCCTATAACCTTTTAATTTTAGTAAAATCCATGCAATCACTCCGGCATTCTCAGGCCCACCCGCTGACGTGTAGAGTATGAAAGCCGGTTTGCCTTTCCCCCGAGGGAGGTTTTTCATAAGGTACTCGATCATTGTCCATGGCGGTTTCCATCCGTATACAGGGAAAGCTATAACCAGGGCATCACCTTTGAGGGATGGTGGCGGATCATCCGTGTAGTGATGTCTGTGAATGAATATTTCCTTTCCCGTTTCTTTTATTCCATCGATGAATCTATGAGTATAATGCGCTGTATTTGAAGAGTAAGAGCAGAGAATGATGTCTATTTTTTCAGGAGGCTGTTTTGGCCAACTATAAACATCAATCAGGTATTTCAGGATTGTCATGAGGATAAAGGATAAAATTATATAATCCATTATCCGTAGGGTTTGCCATGAGGATTTAAAGTAGAAATAGAACCATGGTGCCAGGGAGAGAATCATGATTAAAGGAACAAGTTTTGATTTTATTCTGTATGCAGCTATCAGGATTATACAAACCATCAAGAAAAGATAAAAAATTATATATGAACTTACATGGCGTTTAAATAACAGAGGAATTACTATCGAGATGAATAGATCCATATAGCTTGCTGCTGACCTTGTGGCGAACCATACAATCAAAGCGCCTCCGAAATAGTAGATCCAGAGGTTTTTAATATGAAGGATATTATAAGTATAACTTGTGCCGATGAGATACATGGTTGCGATAA
>JAFGBY010000012.1 GCA_016932915.1 Acidobacteriota bacterium
CGTTCCATCCTCAATAACCTTACCGTTCATGGTAACCAGGTTACAGTTTTTTACCGCCCATGTCCGATGCAATGGTGTGTTATCGATCTCAGCAGTAAAACCGGTTGTAATCATAATCAGTAAAAGGAACGATAAAAAAGTGAATTTTATCTTTTTCATCTTCTCTCCTTTTGGAAAAGTTTATCTATCTGGATTTTTAATATACCCGGATTAAAGAACTTTGTTTTATTTTCCGGGCCTTAGAGAATCAATCGAAATTGAATCACCTGGAATCAGGTTTTGCTTCTTCCGCTTTTTTCATGAGTTCCAGGTACGCATCTCTTTCAGAAAGCGCGTACACCGCAAACGATGCCAGCCAATGCTCTCCTTCATAATTTCCACTGGTAATGTTCGCGAGCGCATCTTTCAAATGAAGATCCGCAGCGCCGACAAATATTTTTCTGCCTTCTCCGGTTAAAATAAGATGCCGCACTATTCCATAGAAACACCACGCACGGCTGAGGTTCAAGCCGTCGAGATGGACTATCTTAGGGTCACTACGATCCCCGACAATTGCAGGCGTAAGGAGTTTATCAGGTTTTTTATGCAAAAATGTAGTGAACCATTTCCAGTACTGATCCGAGTTCAATACGCGCCTCATGAGGTCGGCTTCCAGCAGGCCGGGGGAGAAGAAATCTTCGCCTCCTGGCTCCCATTCCGGTGAATAGTACTTATCATTCTGGTAATATCTGATGCTTGTAGCAATCAGTAAATTTGCGAATTTCTCATTGTTAACCGTCTTCGCATAGTCAAGAGCAAAAGCGATTCCGAAAGCTGTGTTCGGGTGAACTCCGGTGCGGATCGGATAGGTCTGTTTCGGGAGGAAATCGGTGTATTTATTAACGATTTCTTCCTCTAACGGCTTCATATTCTCACGCCATGTTTTTCCATCCGGATCATCCCAGGTATGTAGCTCTTCCACAAGTTTCAAGAACCATGCCCAGCCATAAGTCCTCTCGAACGATTTCCTGTTCGGCTGGTTCATATAAGCTGTTTCCTGGAGAATGTTTTCCTTTGTAAGGTCAGCAGCTAAAGCTTTCCTTATTTCCTCATTGTTTCGTATGTTCGGGAATTTCTTCAGTAGTTTTACCAGCATCCAGTGTCCGTGAACAGATGAATGCCAATCGAAACAACCGTAAAACGCCGGATGCATTTCTTTAGGAGTCCAGTTCTCCTGCTCGCTATTCAAAACATGGCTTGGATGATTCGGGTATTCCTTATGGATACATTTTAAAGCCAGTTTTGAAAAATTGAAGGCGGTCTCTTCATTTAATTCTAATTTTACATCAACTGTTTTAACTTCGTCTTTCTTGATTGACCATTGCGCAAACGCTACAACCCCCAATGACATCAAAAATATGATAAGGCAAGTAACTGCCAGGTATCTTTTCATAAAACACCTCTCTTAAAGTAAGTATATGTTATTCAGACAGGATTTCAAATATAGATAGTTGATAGGAGTGATTATTGACGTTTTTTCTTTATATTAATTTACAGCGCCTGGAAGATTTCGTGGATGCCGATGAGGGTCATTATATATATAAAGACTTCTTTGAGGGCGCGGTCGTTTATCCGCTTCGAGATGCGTGGGCCGATCTGCGCGCCGATAATTACGCCGACAATGGCGTAAGCTGCAAGGCTCCATCTTATTTTGTTTCCGAAGATTCCGTGTGTGAATGAACCGGTGATTGCCAGGATGAACATTGTCGTCACAGCGGTTGCGACGGATTCATACATCTGCATCCGCAGGCGTTTTTTCATAAAAGGGATTATCCACTCGCCGATACCGACTGATAGAAATCCGCTGAAGAAACCGAAAAATCCGGCTATCGGCATGATGCTGAGGGTATTACTTTTTTTCTCCCCGGCAGATGAAAGCAGTTCCAGCCCTTCCTGCTGAGATACGAATATCAAAGCCAGAGCGAGGGACATAAGGCCGAGAGTTCCCTGTACCAGTTCCCTCGGCAGGGAGACTGCTAGTATACTGCCGACTATAACGCTGGGCAGCGCAGCCCCGACCAGGGCCGGCAGCACTTTCAGGCGTACCGCTCCAGCTCTCAGATACGCCACTGTTCCGCTTCCCAGGCCTGCCACCTGGATAACCAGGGAAGTCGCAACCGCTTCCTGTGGCGTCAAGCCGTAAAGCCAGAGCATCACCGGCACCCATATAATGCCGCCACCAAGCCCGATGGACATCGCGATTGTGGCAATAATTATACCGATAGGTATTGCCAGGAGTTCGATTCCCATCTGCTCATCAGTCCTTTTTTATTTCGGTTTTAAGTAGTTTGAAAGAATCTGAAATATCTCGTAGCGCTTCGATATCAGTCTCGATAGATTGTAGCTTGTTTAAAAGTTCTTTTGATTGTTTATTGCTGGATTTGTCTTTTGTTTTGCCCACATCTTTTTTTATCTCATCAATTTTTATAAGCATATCAGCGCTCATCATCTGGACGTGGGCTGCGACTTCCTGGAGGTTACTGGTCAGGTCGTTAATAGCTTGTCCGAGTGTAGCGATTTCATCCCTGCTTTCCACCTCCACTACCTGGCTGAGGTCTCCTTTGACAATCCTGTCCGCGGCGTTCACCATCTTCTGCAGAGGGGTTGTAATGTTTCTGATGAACATTATCAGCACTATAGCAACAACGAGAGTCAGAACGCCGAACATGATTATTATCTTTGTCCGTATCTTATATATAGGCTCAAACATCGGGGAGTTTTCATTAAAACCAGTGCTTATGGATGATTTTCCCGCAGCTTCCCATAATTCCTGTTTCAGTTTAAGGCTGTTCATTTCTATGGCGAATTCTATCCCGATCATCAATGCCGCTACAGCAATGAGCAGGAAATAGGAGAGGAGTTTTCTTTCGAGGCCCCGGATATTTTCTCTTTTTTTCTTCATTTTTCCGATTTCGAGATATTTTATAAACGAAAAGGGCACAATTCCAATAAAAAAAAGCCGCCAATAATGGCGGCTGTATTATTGCTGGCGTCCCCAACGGGATTTGAACCCGTGTCGCAGCCTTGAAAGGGCTGTGTCCTGGACCTGGCTAGACGATGGGGACGTGCCAGAAGACAATATACGCATAAGAAATGATTTGTCAACCGATAATAAGGAAAAATACCTAAATTTTTATCTGTTACAGACTATTATTCCATCTTGCGGGGCGTGGGATTTTCCCGCGCCCCATTATTTTCGAATTCATATATAAGTCCAGGGATATAAACTCCTCCATAAAAGATCAAGCTAATACCATTTCTGCAAAGTTTTTTATAAATTCCATAAAAAATTGCGTTCAAGGAACATCCTTGAACGCTCAATGCTACAATCCATAAGATTATATCTCATGACAATACCTTCATTTTCAATGGAATAGTGTTAAAATATGCGTCACTAATAAAGATAGGATTGATTATGGGTAGCAACAAGCCGAAAGGCAAAGAGATGAAGCGGCTCGAGAAGAGAATCGATAAATGGCGGCTAGAAAAAGAAGAGTATAAACTCATGAAAGATAGACGCACTCCGCTGGTGCGCAAACTATCTCGAAATATAAACCAGATATTAATACTATCTTCAATTACCGATCCTGAGTTTAATCCCGGGCTGGTAGACAGGTTTCTTTTGCTCGCATCCATTGAGAATATGGAACCGGTACTATGCATCTCAAAGGCTGATCTTGGCGAGGAAGAAGAGATAAAGAAATGGAAAGAACTCTACGAAACAGTCGGTGTTCCCGTGATTGTTATCTCTTCCAGAACAGGAATAGGCGTAGAAAAGATACGAAAGAAACTATCCGGTAAAAGGACGGCCCTTGCAGGGCATTCAGGTGTTGGGAAGAGCACGCTTCTTAATGCGATCAGCCCTGACCTTCAGATAGATACCGGGCCTGTAAACCTGTTTACCGGTAAAGGAAAACATGTAACAAAATCGGTTAAACTTTTCAGGCTGGATGAAGACACGGATGTTTTTGACCTGCCTGGAATAAAGCTGATAGATTTCCCCGATCTTTCTCAGAGCGAGGTTGCAGCGCTTTTTCCGGATTTCAATGCTCATGCTCCATATTGTAAATTTAAAGATTGTACTCATACAAAGGAACCTGAATGCGCTGTTGTCGAAGCTGTCGAAGAGGGGGAAATCCTCAAAGCCCGTTATGAGTCATACATAAAAATTATCGCTGAACTAAGCGAATAACAGCAGATGTATAAACCATCGGACGATGATTTAAAATTTATGAGATACGCTTTACGCGTAGCATCTATTGCTGACAAATATTTTGGTGAGGTTCCGGTAGGTTCGATTGCCGTGAAGGAGGGGAAAATAATTGCAGCAGGGTTGAACAGGCCGATTACCTCAAAAGACCCAACAGCTCATGCCGAGATCACAGCTATCCGAAGAGCAGCGCACAGGGAAGGCGCTTATCGAATCCCGAATGTTGACCTTTATGTAACCCTTGAGCCATGTACAATGTGCATCGGGGCGATTATCCATGCCAGGATCCGAAGATTGTTCTATTCCGCGCCCGACCCAAAAGTTGGTGTGATTTCAACCGGCGTTTACCAGGTAATAGAGAAAGGCCTGAATCATAAATTAGAAATTTTTGGTGGATTACTGGCGGATGAATCTTCCTCGATGCTCAAGGATTTCTTCTTCAGACGAAGAAAATTCAGATAACAAATTACATTTTTATGATTTACGTTTTATCTTGATTTTACTATCCAGTTCTCATATGATTTCGGCTTGAAGGTGTTTTAAGGAATGGATATTCAACTTAGAGAAGAAAAAGAAATTTCGATAATTGATGTAGAAGGTAAAATTACCATGTCCGATGGCTGTGAGAAATTCCGTGAAGCCGTCGATTCCCTTCTTGCTCATGATAAAAAAAAGATACTCGTAAACCTTTCCAAGATGGAATATATAGACAGCACAGGGGTAGGCGAAATGGTCTCCAGCCTTAAAACGGTTGAAAACCTCGGAGGCCAGTTTAAACTCGTCAGCCTTAATAACCAGGCCTACAGCACTTTCCAACTTGCTCTATTGCTTCCCAAATTTGATGTCTCTAAAGATGAATTAGAAGCCCTGGGCAAATTTAAATAGTCATTTTCATCCTTTAACCTTTTTAATCATCTCCTTATCCATATAATTATAAATTCCTTTTATGTTAGCCAGGCGACATCTTTTCATATAAAAATCTGATACGATAATTTATATTTAGGAAGAGGTAAACTATGTATAAATTTAAAACAACAATTCTCTCAATACTCTGTATAATGGTTTTAACAGCGCTGACTGTATCAGCTATGGATGCCAAATTTGTTTCGAGTATTAACATGACTCCATCATCTCCAAATGTTGGAGACACAGTTACTTTTGATATCGGTTTTACAGTTCTTAATGGGTCGGCAACAAGCTATAAAGTTGTTGGCGGTGTGGATGGTGTTCAATTGAAGCAAAGAGTTTTTGCTACAATCAATCAGGGAGAAACAAAATATGTCAATTTCACCTGGGTTGCTACAGCAGGGCCACATACAGCTTATTTTACTCTTGATCCTGACCATACTGCGGGTGAAACTGATTATACCAATAACCATGAAACAAAGCTGTTCACACCGGGTGGTGGAACATCTTTGTATTTTGATACGGCCTCGTTTCAGATGACTCCCCCAAGCCCCACAACTGGTCAACAGACTAACTTTAAAATAGATTTTAAAGTTGATAAAGGCCCGGTTACCAATCTTAAAGTGAGTTTTCTTGTCGATGGTGTCGTTAGAAGCAATGGTACATATCCAAGTGTAAATGCAGGACAAACAGTGTCTATTAGTTTTAACTGGACAACATATATAGGTACGCACACAATCTCATTTGTGCTTGATCCCGATCACACAACAAATGATGAAAATTTCGCGGATAATACTTTCTCGCATACATTTACACCCACTCTTGCAGGACCCAGCATATTATGGTATGAACCATCATACTCATTGAATCCTGCAAGTCCCCAGTACGGAGATAAAATCCTGTTTAGGACTGATTTCAGAGTTATATATGAACCGGTTGATAATCTGAAGATTGTTGGATATATCGATAATGTACAGATTAAAGATAAAGTGTATTCTCATTTTGAACCGGGTTCAACAACAGGATTTGCTTTTGAATGGGAGGCCTTTTCTCCTGGTACTCATACAATGAAGATGGAAATCGATCCGGCTCATACATCTGGGGACAGGTCTTTTGCAGATAATATTATCGAACGGACTTTTACAATCCCTGCTCCATCCGCCGGATCAGCTCCAAACTTGATTATTACTAATGTTAAAGTTGAGAAGGTACAGACGACCAGGGGAATAATTAAAGGCGTAACTACTATTAATGCTGGAGATAATGTAAAAATAACGTTTTCAGTTAAGAATATCGGTAATCTTATATCTCCCCAGGTCGCGGTTAAGATTTATCGTGGAGCCAATGTAATTGGAAATTATCCAGGAATAGCTGCCACACTTGCTCCAGGAGAAAAGAAGACCGCAACATTTAATACTGTTGTGCAGTGTACGCATTATAAAATAGTTGCTGATCCATTGAATACTGTCCCGGAAAGTAATGAAACCGATAATGAATGGCATAGTAATTTATGTAAATCGACAATTGAAATAGGCAAAGACACAGGTTTATAGATTACTTTATACTAATCGATTACCGGAGCAGGTGTAAGACTTGCGGCGATAGGTTTCAAAGCGGGTTCAAGGATTATCCTTGAACCCGCATAGTTTTAAAGAACTGGGCATTAAAGAAGGGATGACACAGCCTGATGTCCTATGCCTCACAAAAGTTAAAGATGGTTTTTCTTTAATCTGGATTTTTCTTCAGTTTTTCGATTTGTTGTTTGGCATTGTTGTTTTCAGGATTCAACTCAAGCGATTTGCTATAGAATTTTATAGCATTCTCATTGTCACCTGCGTTAAGGTAAGCTTCTGCGAGGCTGTCGTATGCATTCCAAGATTCAGGAAATTCGGCGGCGTTTAGTTCGAATATCTTCACCGCTTCTGTGATCATTTTTCTCTTTAAAAGTTCGTAACCGAGAACATTTAGTTCGTTTTCTGAAAAATTGTATTTTGTAGCATCACTGGTTTTTAGATGTTTATATTCTTCAATAGCAGCATCAATGCCGGAATTAGCAATTTTCTTTGTCACAGGTTTATTTATTGATTCAAGAGGGTTCGCTCTCATTTCATTGAGAATCGCTGTTAACCAACGCATCTTTAAACCGGCGAAGATTTTGGTTAGATGTTCAAATTTCTGTAATTCTGGAGCTGTCTTTAAACCATCAAGATCCATACCGCCTTTTATCAGTTTTGTGCAGATTACATAATGCTCATCGAGCTCATTGCTATAATTTATAAGCTCAGTTTTTGTATATGGCTTCCCATGTCCACTCAGGTAAATAGTGTCATCCGGATAGTTGTTAATCAGTTCCTGGTAGTTTGCCAGCATACCTTTTACCGAACCTCCACCGTTTATATCACAATAGGGGAAGTTCTCAGGCCCGATGATATCACCTGTGAGTAAAACTTTCTCCGATGGAATATACACAGATAATCCGGAGTCTGTGTCCCCAGGTTGAAGATGTTTTATTATGATTTGTTTACCACTAACGTAAAGAATCATTTCCTCTTCGAATGTGAGATCAGGTGCTGAACTATGTTTCATAGGCGGTAAACTATAATAATTGCATAAATGTTTTATAACGTTGCTATGTGCAATTATTGTAGATTTACCCCTGAATTTTGAATGAGCCCCTAAATGATCATCGTGAAAGTGAGTAGTTAATACATACAGGACTTTTTTACTGAATTTCTCGATTTTTTGTAGATATTCATCCGCTGAATCGGCGAAACCTGTATCAATCAGAATCAATCCTTCATCAGTTGAAAAGACATAACTGTTTGTCATGAATGGCGCTGTGAATTGGATTTTAAAGACATTATCCGTAATCTTTTCTACTGTTATGTTTTCTTTATTCTCTCCGTACAGTGTAAGGATAAAAAGTGAAAACAAGCATAAGAATAATAGCATCTCCAGTTTTTTCATTATTAATGCGACCTCATATAAAAATTCCATATCTGTGATGATTCACAGTAAAAAACCGTAATCACCATCTCATACACCCTGTAGTATTGAAAACGGAATGGAGTATAGAATGTTCAGATATAAATCCGGATTTCTGGAATTTTGATTATCCCAAATTATCACATCCTTAAAAAATTAAACCGTCTTTCTGGAAAAACTTCTGTGAAAGTCCTTTCTAATTCATGATTTTAATATTCAAGATTGAATTAATAAAGTTGCTTAACATCATCTCTTGACATATGGCAACATCTTTCTATGATGCGGATGTAAGTTTATAGAGAGGGATAAATAATGAGCGAGAATCTTTGCCCGTTTATAGATAAATGCCCATTTTTCAATATACTTCATTCGAAAGGAACTGAGGAGGCTTTGAAAATATGGTATTGTAAAAGTGAATTTGTGAAGTGCGAGAGATATAAACTTCGCTTGTCTGAACAAGAGGTGCCCCGCAACCTCTGGCCAAACGGTAAAGTATTGAACTTTTAGTATTTTTAAGAATTCTCTTTACTAATAAATATTACTATTAAAAAGATTGTGTCCATTCTAATTTTTCTTTAGAGTCAGTATTATTGTATCATTTAGTCTGGTATTATAATTTCTGCATGAGGTTCTGATGAGAAAGACATTATTCATATTGATTGCGGTGTTTTGTCTTGTTGGTATTATCTTTTTCTTTATTACCTGGAAAAGCTGTCCAACCGAAAAAAATAAAGATGGTTTTGATTTTGTCGAAAATTTCTTCAAAGCTGAAATGAATTATACAATGACAGCTGAAGAGATGGATTCAATACTGAGTACATGTTCAGCTACAACAGTCTGTTCTC
>JAFGBY010000171.1 GCA_016932915.1 Acidobacteriota bacterium
CATTTAAAAATCAAGTATAAAGACTATTTGACAAAAGAATACTATTGTAATAGAGTATAAAACTGTTGACTCCTTTTATTGATATTAACCCAGTTGTTCGACTATGTTACAATGTTCTACTAAGTCGGTTTCGGGTGATATCTCATGTTTTGTTTTCCCCAACTTTACTTAGCTCTGTATGAATCATCGGCCTGCTGGCATAATATCAATAAATAATTTGTTATTTCGCGTTTTCGCATTTTTATAAAATTGCAAAGCTTTTTAAAGGAGAGGAAGCTAAATGAAAGAATCCCTGAATCAATTTGAAGCCTATAGAGATAAAATAGAACTACAGAGAGAGGAAATTCAAAAGCGTATTATCGGTCTTTCGGGGTTAATCGAATCCCTGATGATCTGTTTCTACTCTCATGCAGAAAGGAAATTGAGTCCGCATCTGTTGATCGAAGGAAAGGTCGGAAAAGGAAAGTCCGCTACGCTGGACGCGTTTTCCAAGACCATATCGGGAGCCAGTTTCAGCCGTATACAATTTACGCCCGACCTGAAACCGATGGATATGGTGAGAATAGTGGAGCAGCACCAGGACAGAACTTTGGAATTTCATAACGGCCCTCTTTTCTCCAACCTGGTACTGGCAGATGAAATTAACCGTGCACACGAAAAAACCCGTGCCGCTTTACTCGAGGCTATGGGCGAGAGACAGGTTACCATCGGCAAGACAAGTTATCCGTTGGAAGAACCTTTCTTCGTTATGGCGAATGAAAATCCTGTCGATGTTGAAGGAACCTTCATGCTTGGCGCGGCGCAGCTGGACAGGTTTATGATGAAGATTTATTCGGAGTCGCTCAGCGAAGAAGAGGAATTGTATATTGCCAGCTCGCACCAGGAAAAAGACCCTACCATAAATAAAGTTATTTCAAAGGAAGAAGTTCTCGAAATCAGGGAATTCATCAGAAATAACATCAAGGTCAGTCCTGAAATGCGCAGGGATATCATTCGTGTTATCCGCTATCTGAGGCCTGAGGGCGGTGTAGTCAATCCGGATGATTTTTATCTGTTGCCTGAAGGGGAACGCGGATACCTGTTCCTGGAAAGAGGCTCGAAAACAAGAGCCTTCCTTAAGGGAAGGACATATGTTGATTTTTCAGATATAGCGACCCTGGCATTTCCGATATTGAATCACAGGCTGGGTTTCCAGCATATCTCCAACGATAGAGAAAAGGTAAATAAAGCGCAAGAAATTATTGCAGCAGCGGTGGAAAAGGTATTACAAGATGGGGCTAGAGGAATATAAACAATTTCGGCAAAGCAAAATACAACTTTCCACGCGCTTAAAGCTGACGAATATTTTTTCGGGCGAATGGGAAAGTATATATAAGGGAGAAGGCATAGAGTTTGCCGATATCCAGCCGTATGAACCGGGCGATGACCTGCGCGACCTGGATTTGATTACTCTAATAGAATCCGGGGAAGAACAGGTTATTCAACGTGCTGTCGGACGCCAGATGAAGATGTATATCCTGGCTGATATGTCAGGCTCGATGCGGCGTTTCAAGGATATGTTCTTCTCCTCGAAACCGGATATCCGGGATATTGCCATCGGTTTAATCGGTTTTTCAGCATGCAATGTTTACAGCCCGATCGGGTTGTGCGCATTCGATAAGGAAATTAAAAGTTTTCTGCCGGCGAAATTCGGCGAGGAATCCTGTATAAAAATAATGAATACGGTTATCGACGAAGATTATAAGGGTGCTCCCGTTGAAGCTGATATCTCCGGGGTTTTTTCATATATTTTTGAAAACGTCAATAAACAGAACATGATATTCTTCATATCGGATTTTAAAGACCCGGTATTCGAGGGGGATTTCAGCGATTTGTTAAGGCCGGTTGCCAAGAAATTCGATTTCATTCCGATTGTCGTCAGAGACCCCATTGAGAAGGATATTGCCTTAAAGGGCAGTGTAAATATAACAGTAAGGGACAGCGAAGGCGGCAAAGGCAAGGAGATATACCTTACCCCGGATAAGCTGAAAACTATGCAAAAAGCCAGTGCCAAACATCTTCAGCATCTGGAATGGCATTTTAAAGAGGTTGGACTCGATCATGTCGTACTCGATTCCCCGTCGATAGACGATTGCTACAGGATTCTGTCCAGCTTTTTCGAGGGCAGAAAAAGAATAAGAGTATAAAAAACACCGACATAAAAAGGGAGTGTGTCATGATAAAGAAAAAATTTATCTGGATTATTGCAGGTTTGGTTGCGGTAGTTGCTATAGTTCTGGTACTGGTTTTACCGGATGCGAATAGCGTATCGTCCATTCAAACAAGGGCAGAGCCGTTGCCCGAAGGGAAGAATATCTTAGCCAGCGCCTGGCCTGAAAAACAGGGTGTCCAAAAAGGTGACGCTTTTTACTATGTAGTGGAAGTTGTCTATGATACCGGTTTTGTATCAGGAATCGACAAAGAAGCATTGGATGAAAATGTAAACTTAAACCCATTCGAAATAAAAGATATCACCGAAAGAACCTTTAAGCTGGATTCCGAAACGAGAGTGTATCAGCGTTTATACCTGGTTCAATTCGTCAACGGGAATGTCGAACGAATCTATGATTTCCCTTCCCTCGTAGTAAAATATAAACTTAAAGGTACTAACGGTTACGCTGAAACCCCGGCAGTGCCGGAATCCGTCTATGTCGCTCCCAGGTTGCCCTCCAGCGGTGCGATAATTATCAGCGGTTTGAATGATGGAACGTATTCCCTGCAACCCCTGGACTGGAATATAAAGAAAATAGGCGTAAACACCGTATCATGGGTTTTATGGATTGTCGGCGGGCTTTTACTTGCCTTCCTGGTTGTCAACCTGATTACCCGTGTAATTCCGCAATGGAAAGAGGACGAGAGACAGCAAAGAAGCAAGCACATGAGCGAGTTTTTGCGTGAAGCATACGGCTCGCTGCTAGACAATCTGGCCGGCTGTGCAAAACCGGCAAGTTTGTTCCATCAGATAGACTATATACTGAGGGTCATTCTCTATCCTGAAAACAGGACCGGTATCCTGGAAGAAATCGACCTGGAACAGGTGCCGTGCGAGATAAAACCCACGGTTATATCCCTGTTCGAAAAGTGCGCAAAATCTTACGAGAATGAGGATATAACAAAGCAGGAAGTTGATGAAGCGGTAAAACTGCTTGAGGATATAATGAAGTATTACTATGCAGAGGACATGGAGGAATGGACGGTTTAGTCGAGTTTTTTAAGGCCTGCGCGTTTACCACACCGGTTCCTTTCTGGATTGCCGGCGGTGTGATGCTGTTGCTTATTTTCTTTCCGTGGTTTCGGAAAAAGAGAGGGCTGGCATTAGACCTGCGTTACTGGAAGGATAAGGTCAAGTTTGACAGTAAACGATACTGGATAATGTCGGTTCCGGTAGTTCTCATAACGGTTCTGATGGCCGGTGTGCTTTCGGGGCCTCAGGTTACGACAAAAACAGTAACCAACGTATACGGATATCCGGTAATGCTTGTTGTAGATATTTCCGGCAGCATGGGCATCGGCTACAGCTATGATACGCCTTTCGGATACAGCTATCAGATATTCGATAAATTGACATCCCTGAGGGGTGATATCAATTTCGGGCTGTTAATGTTTTCCACGGATAAGTATATTGCCAGGTATTTTGCAAATAAAGATGAACTGTTCTACGACTCTCTCGACAATATCCGGGAAATTCTGGAAATCTCCACGGGAACAGGAATTAGCAGCGCTATGCAGGTAGCTCATCAGTTCATGACGAAGAATATCAAAGGCGAAGGTGCCATAATCCTTATCAGTGATATGGATACCAGCGGAACGGAATGGCAGAGGATTATATCGGAAATCAATCAAATGAGCCTGGAAGGCATCAAAACTTATATGATTACGCCTTATGATTCCGAGACTATTGCTAAACTGGCGGCGTCCGGCAGCGGTTTCCGCGGCACCTCCGGAATCGATATAAACCAGGCAAGCGAATTATATATAGTATCCA
>JAFGBY010000172.1 GCA_016932915.1 Acidobacteriota bacterium
ACAGAAGCCCTGAAAAACACCTTCTATATTCTACAAGATAAAAAAACCACATATCGTATATTCCCGCCTGCGGTGGGTGAGTTGAAGGGGTAACAGGTAATCAGGGTCAGGTATCTGCCGGGCATTTGGCGGGTGACGCTGGTATCATGTTTATCGGTGACCAGCATATTTATCACACTGTAGCTCACCACTGCGCCATCCATAGTCTCAATTTGTATTTCATCACCCAGTTTCAGATCCTGCAGGAATGCGAAGTTCGTATCCCTGTGCCCGCTGATGACTGAATTGCCGAATCCACCCGGAAGCGGGGTCCCGGTCATGTGGCCGGGACCGAACGCCAGGGCGTTGCCGCTGCATCCTTCAAGTACGATATGCTCTTCATCGAGCCGTGGGATAATCATCCTCGCTACGGGGTGTGTATCAGCCCAGCCCCAGGGTTTGGTGTCTCTCCTTTCCTCGATAGTCTGGCGCCAGGCACGTTTCAATAATATTTGCGCGAATTGAGCTTTACCAAAGAACCATACACCTTTTCCGAAGAATGCTATCCCGATACCTACCAGGATTAAGGTGGTTATGCGGATGACGCGGCGGTTCATCTCTTTATCCTCTCAGGAAAACTGTTTTGAGCAGGGCTGCTGCGAGCAGCATCACAAACCCGATTATCATGTAAAGTTTCGATGCAGTGCCGGTCTGCGGGA
The DNA here is from genome assembly GCA_016932915.1 of Acidobacteriota bacterium. Taxonomy (GTDB): domain Bacteria; phylum Acidobacteriota; class DATKUA01; order JAFGBY01; family JAFGBY01; genus JAFGBY01. The sequence continues at coordinate 699 of JAFGBY010000172.1, forward strand.
GCTGCTGTGCGCCGAATACTTTTTCATAATTCATTCCTTCCGGCAGATTAGTAGGAACCGCTGCCGTATTGAGGTCTTCTTCCACAGGCCTTGATGGTGTCACATCCACTGCGACCAGGCTGGTGAACTTCGATACCAGGTGGTATGTCAGGGCGGTATCGAGCACCTGTTCCCTGATCATGTCCTGGTTGTTCCCGGTATTGTATTCCTGCATAAGTTTCTGGATTTTCTTTCGCGCCCAGAGTTTAGCCAATCCTGACTTTGCCGCGCCGCCTTCGAGATTAAGGTCGATCTTCCAGTTCTTCGTTCCTCGTTTGCCGGTGACCTGTATCTTACCGGCATCGTTATTCTGTAATTTTGCGGAGAGCAGCACGGGTTGCCCCTGGTAGAGGTCAGGAATATTATCCGGGTACATCTCTACCCCGCTCTCGTTCCATTGAACCTGTATCTCGGTGAGGTAAGGATTCTCGAGTTTAGAGAAAAGGGTTTTCATCTTTTCTTCCACTTCATTGATTGAGCCGATGTATGTGAAAGTCCCTTTACCAAAATCTGCCGATTGAGTCATGAAATGTGAGTTGGGCGCAGAGCCTATCCCAATCGTGAATAACCTGCTGCGGCCCAGGTTATACTTGATATAGCTGAAGAGCTGGGCTTCATTACCAACTGCGCCATCTGTCATAAAGATAACCTGGCGAACTCGGCTGCTTTCTTCCTGTACCTCCAAAGCCGCGCGAAGGGCTGGCAGCATCACTGTTCCGCCGCCGGAGTTCAGATTCTCTATATATTTCTTTGCTGACTTTATATTCTCAGGATTTGCTTCGATACTGGTCGCGCTGAATTTCCTGGTATAATCGTTGAATTCAATAATGTTGAACTTGTCTTCCGGCTGCAGCTGCTCCACGGCATATGACAGGGCTTTTCTCGCCTGTTGGATCGATGTGCCATCCATCGAACCGGATGTATCTATAATGAATATTGTCTCACGGGGAATGCGGATATCCTCAGCTTTAACCTCATTGGGGGGCATCACCATCAGGAAGATATAATTCTCGCCTTTGTATTCCTCTGTAAATAACGCCGCATTCGGCTCCTTACCAACTTCCGGTTCCCATTCGAGCACGAAGTCTTTATCAGCATACGTATCATTGATGAGGTTTATCTGGTATTTAACTGGAGCAAGTTTTACCTTTTCAATCTCATGATAGAGCGATTCTACCCTACGGAGCGGGAAACCGGCATTGAGTTCCACTTTAATATTAATCGGATTTATTTTCCCTGCTGATGGATGTTCAACCGGGGGGGTTATTCTCTCGGCATCCGGAACATCAGCGGTATTGACTCCCCAGCCTGTTCCGTCGAATCCATCAACCTGCGTAGTCCCCGGGATAAAACGCGGTGTAATTACCATCGGGAATCTGAAGGAAAATTTACCGTCCTCGTAATGAAGATCCTGTTGATATTCGATGATAACGTCAACTTCCTCTCCCGGGCCAATGTTCGCAACCGAGGTTGTGAAGATATTCGGCCTCTCCTGTTCAACTAGCGATGCCTTTTTGCCCTCTCTTTTCGCTGTCTCGTATATCTTTTTTGCCTGCGCTTTTTCCTTTATCTGGCCTTCGATAATTCTATCTCCGATGCGAAGCTTCATGTAATCAACCGCGGAGTTCTCCGGCAGCGGGAAGACATATACCGCTTCAAGCCATCCATCAGTTTCGTTTGAATAGGTCTGGGTCACTGTTCCACGGAGCACCATCCCAGTTACTTTAAGGTCGACATCTGTCTGAAGCGCCACGGCTTTCTTATACAATCCAGGTTTGTCGGTTTTGTATAAAAGCGTCGGCGATTCGACATCACTGATCCTCACCTCTGTAGAGGCGTAAATATTCTCGGTCCTGTCAACCTTATGAATTCCCATCAGTATGATTACCGAGAGAATTAATAGCGCCGTAAGGGAAATAGACCCTACTTTTAAAACCCTACCTCTCTCTGAAGTCCTGAACCTCAAATGAGTTCTTGCATCTCTGAATAATTTATTAAAATTCATAACAGACCTCCTGTTTTTTTAAATCTGTTATGTTTAATATCAAAGATGATGCCACTTATCATTCTCTTTATAATCAGATATTTACATATCAACACATCCGAAAACGTGTCATAATTGACACATATAACTTTTACAGTTTTAAAACGTCTATTGAACATGTAATCGGCTTTGAATTTACTGGATGAGTGATATTATAAAAAAGTCTGTACTCTATCATAATCGATAAAAGGAGGTTTGTATGTTCAGGATAAAATACCTGTATATTGTTGTGCTTTCTCTCTGTCCGCTCCTGATTTTTGGCGGGCCTAAATTTTTAACAGAACCTACACTGTCACCGGATGGAAGCGAGGTTGTTTTCAGTTATGCCGGAGATCTCTGGATTGCAAGTTCAAACGGCGGCACAGCTTACAGGTTAACCGGTATGCAGGGCATCGAGTCAAATCCCCGAATTTCTCCGGACGGAAAATGGCTCGCATTCAGCGGTAGGCAGAACGGTAATGCCGATGTATATATACTTAATCTCGAAGGTGGGAGCATAAAACAACTTACATTCCACGAGAATAACGATATAGTTGAATCCTGGGACTGGAACAGTAAAGATATCTTCTTTACATCTTCAAGGTATAATAATTTCACCAGTTTTTCTGTTTCGCGTGAAGGTGGCACACCCACACGTATATTCGAAAATTTTTTCAACACGATTGATAATTTGGTTCTTCACCCCACTGATGGACGAATCTTCTTCACCGATACCTGGGAAACAGGTATGTTCCCTGCCAGGAAAGGTTACAGGGGTTCATTCAATGCAGATATTAAATCATACAATCCGAAAACAGGAGAGTACCGGGAACTGACAACATTTGAAGGTAAGGATTTCCAGCCGACAATAGACAAAAACGGAAACCTCTATTTCCTTTCGGATGAAGTCAAGGATACCTTCAACCTTTACAAACTCGAAAAAGGGGACAGGGCTCGCCTCACTGATTTCCAAAAATCAATCTTTAATATCAATGTCAGCGCTAATGGAAACAAGATTGTATTCGAGAAAGAATACGAGCTGTTTATTTATGACATCGCGACAGCAAAAACAAGCCCTCTTATTATCGAGACATTCCAGGATAACTTCATTGCAAAGGAAAAGGATTTCAATGTAAGTGGAAAAATCGAAAACTTCGATGTTTCCCCTGACGGGAAAAAATTTGCATTCATCTCCCGCGGTGAACTCTTTGTGAGCGATATAAAGGGCAAATTTATCAAAAAGCTGAATACATCAGCAAGCGGAAGGGTTTTAGAAGTCCTCTGGCTGAATGATAACCTGACACTTCTTTTCAACCAAACAGTGGGCGGCTGGCAAAACCTTTTTACTATTAAAGCGGACGGCAGCGCACCGGAAAAACAGATTACTTCGGACATACAGAACAACAGGAATATCTCTCTCAGCAGTGACAGGAAGAAAGCTGCATACCTGAGTGGCAAGAGAGAACTTCGCATTCTTGATCTCGAAACTTTAAAATCCACAACCATCTATGAAACTGAACTCTGGGGATTATACAATCCCATTCCGTTATGGTCACCGGATGACAGGTATATTGCTTTCACTAAAATAATGAATTTTGAACGGGATATTCTTCTTTATGACTTGAAAGAAAAAAAGGTTGTAAACCTCACGAATAGCGGTGTAGGCGAAACCTCTCCGTACTGGTCACCGGATGGGAAATATCTCTACCTGGAAGCGGACAGGTATAATCCTGAGTACCCGAGAGGGACAACTTATAGCCATATATACAGGGTTCCACTCCAGAAGTTTGACAGTGATTTCAGGGAAACCGAATATAATAAGTTGTTTGAACCTGAACAAAAGTCTGATGACAAGGATAAAAAGGATAAAGAGACAAAACCTGAAACTAAAATTGATATCAACCAATTCAAGGAAAATTGGGAAAGAGTTTCTCCGACAACCGGGCAACAGTTTGGCCCTCATGTAATCCAGGATGGCGGAAAAACCTATGTGTTCTTTGTGTCAAATCATGACAGCGAAGCATATAATCTTTGGAAAGTGACATACGAATCGTTCGAAAAACCAAAAACAGAAAAGATCAAAGGGGCTGTCGCTGATTCTACTCTTATATGCTCCGCCAAGGGTGCCTATTATACAATTGCTAATGGCACTATAAATACACTGGACATTGCGGGAAACTCTCTGACCCCAATCAATATGAACTTCACATTCAAACGCAACCACAAGGAAGAATTCAACCAGATGTACTGGGAAACCTGGGCAAATATCGGCGAGAACTATTATGATGAAAAATATCACGGCATAGACTGGGAGACCCGAGGTCAAAAATACGCAGAATTTCTCCCTTATATTCAAACGCGTGCTGATCTCCGCAGATTGTTCGAAGACTTGCTTGGAGAATTAAACTCATCTCACCTTGGTTTTTATTCTAATGGCGATGAAGAGGAAACCTATCTCAAAGTAAATACCATGGAACCGGGTATAGTCTGGGATAAAAAATCACCATTCACAGTAGATTATATCCTCCCTGATTCACCAATTGACAAAGTGGGAATTGACATTAATAAAGGTGATCTACTAGTAGCAGTTAATGGAACTGTTATTCCCGAGCGTGCTAACAGGAATCAGTATTTCACAAACCCGGATACGCCTGAAGAACTCGTTCTCACATTCAAACGAGGAGAAAAGAAATTCGATATCAATATTCATCCGGAAAAGTATACGGATTATCGTGCTCGTCTCTACCGCGAATGGATAGATACAAATCAGGAGCGAGTGGATAAAAAGAGCGGTAAACGAATCGCTTATATACATATGCAAAATATGGGAACTGGGGAACTGTATAACTTTTTCAGGGAGATGAACACAGAGTGGTACAACAGGGATGCTCTAATCCTCGATATCCGCTACAACCGGGGCGGCAATGTACATGATGCTGTACTGAATTACCTCGGCCAGAAGACTTATACCAGATGGAAATACCGAGGTGGTGAATATGCACCTCAACCGAATTTCGCTCCTTCCGATAAACCTATTGTATTGTTAATAAACCAGCAGAGCCTCTCCGATGCAGAGATGACTGCAGCAGGATTCAAGGAACTAAAACTCGGTAAGATCATCGGTACAGAAACATACAGGTGGCTGATATTCACCTCCGGTAAAAGACTTGTTGACGGCTCATTCTACCGCCTGCCTTCATGGGGCTGTTATTACCTTGATGGTAGAGACATCGAAAAAACCGGTGTAACACCTGATATAGAAATTGATAACACCTTCCTCGACCGTATAAAAGGCGATGACCCACAGCTCGACCGGGCGATAGAGGAAATAATGAAGGAACTGAAATAGTCAGACCTCAGATACGACTTAGATCAATTAAAAATGCCGGGAATAAACACCCGGCATTTTTTAATGTTAATAATTTGTTCTATTTCGGAAAACAGATTATTTGCTCTATAATAGCTGGATGAGAGGTAAATGTGAATTCTGTGAACAAATAGATGAAGGACAGTACTTTCATGCCTACTCTACCCCTTCATACTTCTATACATTAATCCTGGAATCTGAAGCACATAAATCGGATTTAAAAAACACGTCAATAACAGACTGGGGGGAAAAATTCTTCTGTAATAAATGCTTAAGGAATACAAAAAAAGAAATAAGGAAGGGAAAATCATTTTCTTTCATTTTCTTTCTCATATTTTTATTTGCATGGTTCATATTGAGAAGTCTTATTTTTGCAAAGGAAGCGCCTATATTCAAACCATTAACGTTGATATTTTTCATAATATTGGGAATTATACTCATAACAAAAAATCTAAAAGATCGTCCCCTCTTCAGGAAAAATCAAAATATAAACCAGGATCAAGAGAACCTTGCCTCTATCACTTCTGATGAAGAAGATTTATATAGCGCAGTATGTCAGGTTGCTCGTAAATCTTTAAGTCGGCCTGGAGAGGATATCGAGTTCTTCACGGAAGAGACGATGCGGCTCTTTAAGCATTATTACCCTCAGTTGAAAATAGTCAAAGTAGACTTGGAAAAATAGTGTCATGAAGAGAAACCGAATAGTTTATTTCCGGTTTTGTATATCGAACCCGACTTTTGATAAAGTCCTGAGGCCTATATCAAGGTCTTCGTCCTTGAGTAAAAGATAATCTCTCGAAAATGTGGAAACGACGAGGATATTCAATCCCGCATCCGCAAGAGCTTTGGAAATCGTAGCCAGGAAACCTACCCCTTCGAAAGGAACGGCGACCTGGAATTCAATCAGATAAAACGCGCTGCGGATGTCGAGAACTTTCGGAATAAGTGAGCGATTAGTAACCCGGGTTATAACTGTGACTTCTTCGGCGTCCCTGGTCACCATGAAATGTTTTTCAGGAAGGACTATCTTATCAGTTTTAATAACACAATATTGATCTTTGTGTATGATAATCGGGCTGTTTGCTATTACTTCAGTCAGTTTTTGCATCGAGCCTCCCTATAATAATATTTTAAAAAAGCGACTATATCAGCTTGTCACCTTGTTCTCAAGGTGCCTCAGTACAAAGAAATGGAAAATATTTCGAAATAAAGCAATTTACAGAATAACCCGAGTATCAATCTCTTTTTTCTTTACTAATTCTCCGGTCGTGTTAAGCTGATTTTGTCAGGTTTAAAACATTGATGAAGGGATTATCATTGAATAATAAGGAAAATTTTAGAGTACATACATTCCATATTCCCGTAATGGGAACCGGTTTTACGATTGACACTCCTCTTAAAGTCGCAAGATACGGTATTTCTTCGGTGATATCACTTTTAGATGATGTCCTCATCGAACAGATGAGAAAATTCCATTCACAGCGTAATAATATTCCATACAAAGCTATAAAGAACAGTGAACCCGATGCCCGGGCTAGACGGATAACCGCTTATCTTGACCTCATGGACGACCTCATCAATGAACAGATCCAGAACCTGAAGAACTCGCTATTTGAGGACGGTACAGAACTGACAAGGTATTTCAGGCTTCTGCCTGAAGGAGAATTAAAATCCTTATACCTTGAGATGTTAAATGAAACCGATGAGTCTCGGAAAAAAGCTCTACAGGATGAACTCCGTGATAGGGTCATCGCTGGAAATATCGATGTTAATATCATGACGAAGTGCGACCGGGACAAGTATCAAAACGGAGAGAAACTCTCACCGGAATTTGCGGATGCCATGTCCGCATTACGCGGTTTCGCGAAGAGTAAAGTATCTTCTTCCGTCGTTTTCTCCGCCGGGATGAATCCCAGGCTTTACTCATATATCTCGGAATTCGAGGATTTTAAACCCGATGGTTCAGGTAATTTGAAAAAGAAAATCACCCTCAAGGTCAGCGATTATCGTTCAGCTGATATACAGGGAAAATTCCTAGCCAAGAAAGGATTATGGGTATCCGAGTACAGGGTTGAATCCGGCCTTAATTGTGGTGGCCATGCCTTCGCAGGTAAAGGGAACCTGATAGGTATTACCCTGGAAGAATTTAAGTCCAGGAAAAAAGAATTGATAGAAAGCCTTTATGATTTATACGAAAAAAACCTAATCAAATCAGGTATCAGTATCCCCGCGTCACCGCCGGAAGTAAAATTGACTGTCCAGGGCGGAATCGGTACCGTTGAAGAAAATCGAATGCTCTTCGAGAAATACGGTGTCGACCGTACCGGTTGGGGAACTCCATTCTTGCTTGTGCCGGAAACTGTTAATATAGATGATCATCATCTTGAAAAACTCCGCAGGGCAGGAAGACGCCAGATATTCCTCAGTGATTCTTCTCCTTTAGGGGTACCATTCTGGAACTTGAAGAAATCAGCAAGTGAACTCGCAAGGCGATACCGGATTAAGAAAGGCAGGCCGGGAAGTGTTTGCCCAAAAGGTTACCCTGCATTTAACAGCGAATTTACTGATCAGCCGATTTGCACCGCTTCCAGAGAATACCAGGCATTGAAACTTCAGGACCTTCGAAACCGGGTAGGCCTCAGGCGGAGACTCCTCAGAGCAGCCATTAAACAGACTTTACAGAAATCCTGCCTTTGCCATGATCTTGCCGGGTCGGTATCGCTAACAACCGGTATTGCTAAAAATGTAACACCTGCAATTACTACCGGACCAAACATAGTTAATTTTAATAAAATTGCCACACTGGAACAGATGATAGATCATATTTACGGCAGGGGAAACCTGATATGCCACAGAAGACGAATCCATATGTTTATAGCCGAGCTCAACCTGAATATCGAAAAATTGAAAAGGGACATCAAGCTCTATAAGAAGGGTCTTATGCCGGAGGCGCAAAAACAGATTGCTGAATACAAGAAAAACATCGAGGATGGTATCGAATATTATCGAAATGCTGCCAGAGAATACATGGATAGAAACAGGGAGCAATTCATCGCAAAGTTAGAAAAATTGAATCACACACTCAACCAGCTGGAAAAAATGATGCAAACGGCTTGATCACAATCCTCTATCAAAAAAGCTTTAGATAATAAAAATAATGGCCCCGCATAAACGGGGCCATTTCCGCTTAACATTGCGTTTTTATTCGTCCGGTTTCCAGACTTTCCAGACTTTGCCAACCAGGTCAGGGCCGGGTTTAAGGGTCGGTTTACCTGGCTCCCAACCAGCTGGGCAAACCTCCGCACCCTTAGTTGCACGGACATGCTGGAATGCTTGAACCTGCCGGATTGTTTCGGCAATTCTTCTGCCGACCGGCGGGGTCATTACTTCCATGGCCTGGATTATTCCATCCGGATCGATAAGGAAGCGACCACGAATGTTTACTCCGCTACCCTCGTCATAAACACCGTAGGTACGCCCGATATGCCCTCCTCCATCAGAGAGCATTGGAAACGGGAGATGATCATTGCCTATCATTTTAGACAACTCTTCCTCTTCCCATATCTTATGGACGAATTTGGAATCAACGGAAACAGAAAAAACTTTGACACCGAGTTTATCTAACTCGGGAAACTTGACAGCGACCGCTGACAGTTCAGTAGGTCAGACAAATGTAAAATCGCCAGGGTAAAAGCAAAGCATTACCCAGCTTCCAAGGTGATCGGATAATTTGAAACTACCGAATTTTCCCTTGAAATAAAATTCGGTTTGGAAATCAGGCGCATGTGCGCCTACGCGTGCCTGCATAGCAACACTCTCCTTTGGATCATTTTCGCTGGAAGAGACAGCTTGCATTTTCTCTTTGTTTACGGCTTCTTGTTCTACTTCCGCTGCCGTTCTTCCGCAACCGGTATTTTCGGACATTTAATAGCCCTCCGCTTGTCTAATTATTAACAATGTACACTATCCAATTGGATTATTCAATAATCATTTAAAATTTTTGATATTTTAATTGCATATTATCAGTAGCAGAATAGAGAGCAATTTGTTGGGCAGTTCGATAGTGTACACACCATGTCCGAAATCGAACATTAAGAAAAAAACACAACTTATCTGAACAAGTTACTCCTTTATTATCAATGCTTTATTACATTGGCACTGCTTTTGCTTTTTTTATTTTGAATTCCCCAGTAAAGGAATGGATTTATGAAAGGAATTAAATAACTATTTAAAGCAGGCATGAATATGGCAGTTTACGGTCAGGATAAATTACAGATAAAAACAGGTGGGAACAATGTTCAGTAATTTTTTTAAAACGGCTCTTAGAAATCTAAAGAAGTATAAATTCTACTCTATTTTAACTATCGCGGGACTGGCTTTGGGAATTTCATCCAGCCTTATCGTGCTACTCTATCTGCAGGATGAGCTCACCTGGGACAGGCAATACAATGAATATGACAGAATATATAGATATGGAGTTGAAATGACTATTGCCGGTGAAACAAGCAGGCAAGACAGTGTTAGTCCTGATGTCGGACCTTTACTAAAGGGTGACATCCCTTGTATTGAAGATTATGTAACCATGCGTAATCCAGGAACGATGATAGTAAAACATGGGGATAATGCCTTCTATGAATCTAATCTTGCCTGGGCAAGTGAAGCAACATTCAAGGTTTTCAATTTCAAATTCATCCATGGAAATCCTGAAACCTGCCTTAAAGATCTCCATACAATAGTACTTACAAAGAAACTGGCAAAGAAATATTTCGGAGATAATAACCCCCTGGGAGAAACACTTGAAATCGGGGAATGGGGGCTTTTTCAAGTAACCGGAGTTGTGGAAGACCTTCCACAAAATACCACAATATCTTTTGACGGCGCTCTTTCATTGGAAACCTTGATAGCAAAAAATAATTACGTTCCGGCACCATCACATCTTGGGAACAGCATGATATTCAATGTATATTTCCTTTTTCACGAAGACCGCACAGTTGATGAATTCTATACCAGTTTTAAAAAATTCTACGAGCGGGCTCTCCCTGACAGACCTTTCCTGGAAACATCCAAATATACACCGATATTAGAAAAACTATCCGATATAAGGTTGCGCTCCGAAATACTGCCCTCCACAGCTGAGACCAACCGCAGGCTGGTCTACGGTGTGGCGTCACTGGGCGTTTTTATCCTTGTTCTAGCTTGTATCAATTACATCAACCTTTCCACATCAAAACTCAGTCGCCGCTCCAAGGAAATCGGTACAAGAAAAGTCATTGGCTCTTCCCGGAAACAGCTTATTTTTCAGCTCCTGGGAGAATCATTCCTCAGCACATTTTTCGCTCTTATTCTTTCTTACCTCATTACGCTGATAGTACTCAAGTATACACCACTTAATATGATGATAGGTAAAGACCTACATTTAAACCTCTTTGGTAACCTCACACTGCTCTTCGGAAGTATCGCCATAATGATTATAACCGGGCTTATTGCAGGGCTTTACCCGGCTATCTACTTTACCCGGATATCCGCAATTCAAGCTATTAAACACGATACAAATCCACAGGGTAAAGGGGCATTCCTCAGGAACCTGTTGGTGATAACTCAATTCGTTATCACTATTGCAGCAATAGCTTTGACTATACTGATGAACAACCAGCTGTCATATATGAACGATAAATCACTTGGATTCGATAAAGATAATATAGTGGTCATTTATATCCATGATACATCGCTGCAGAATAACGTTAAATCCCTGAAGAATGAGATTCTTAAAAACCCATCTGTTCTCTCAGCTTCCCTTTCGGATACAATTCCCGGGCTCGGGTTTATTGGATGGGCTTTCAGCTGGGAGGAGAATGACGGATCGATGGGAGGCCATGCTTTCCAGTCCGCTAATGCTGATAAAGACTATATAGATACTCTGGGCCTGGAGATTGTCGCTGGTGAAAAAATTACTCGTGAAATCCCATCCGATTCAAAGAATCTTCCTTTCCTGGTTAATGAAACATTGGTCAAAACAATGGGTTGGGATAATCCTATTGGTAAAAGAATTAAACATCCTGAATTTGATGGTTACGTTGCGGGTGTAGTGAAGGACTTTAATTTCAAGTCCCTCCACCGTGGAATATTCCCGCTCTATATCAGCCCTCTCCTTGTACCACCAGCAGTTCTCAGTGTGAAAATAAAACCGGAAAACATCGAAGAGACCATATCCTTTATAAAATCAAGTTGGAAGAAATACGCATCAGCTTACACGATAGACTACACATTCCTCTCTGATATTCTTGATGAAAGCTATGCTCAAAACGATTACCAGAAACGACTGACCTGGATATTCACGTACATCTGTATATTTATATCCTGCCTCGGGCTTCTCGGGCTTACATCTTTCGTTTTAGAGAAGAAAACGAAGGAAATCGGAATCCGTAAAGTCTATGGAGCCACCACAATAGATGTCGTGAGAATGCTGGTTACCCGTTTTGTAAAATTTGTATTGATTGCGAACATTTTTGCATGGCCTCTTGGTTACCTGTTGATGACTGAATGGTTGCAGAATTTCACCTACAGGACTGATATAACAATCACTATCTTTGTTGTCTCAGGGCTTATGGCGCTTATCCTTGCAGTAGTTACCGTAAGCTTCCAGGTTGTCAAGGCGGCTCTCGCAAATCCTATCATTTCGATTCACTACGAATAATTATATTATATAAAAAAGGGTCATGGATTTACCATGGCCCTCTTTGTACTACTACAAAATTTGTTTGCCGGAAGCAGTATTCTCCACTGATTTCAGAACGTTTAAAAAGTTTCGGAGAGGATGAAAAACATCGTCTCCGGCAAAAAGTCTCTGTTAAAATATCAGAAAAAAACTATTTCTTTTTACTCTGTGTAGCTCTATTGTCCCAATCCAGCGGGCCTTCAGCGAATCTTTTCTGCAGCCTGTCCAGCACCCATGGCCATGCCTTCATAAAATATTTCTTAACTTCCTGCCATTTCTCACATGTCCCGAATCCAAGGTGGTAAATAGTAAAATGAGTTGTGTTATCATTCACCTTATCGAAGAATAGTACTATCCACATCTGCCCGGCATATTTCTCCCTCAGGTAGCCGAAACTTGGCGGCACTGACCATTCAAAGGAAAGCATCTTCCCCGGCAGGTAGCTCAACACCTTGCATCCCTCTGTGCCACGTAGGCCTTCTTTACCGGACATGTCCATATAAAGTTCGTAGGCCCCACCCTTTTTCATCTCAATTTTCGAATGTGAAGTAAAAAACTTCGCCATTTCGGTGGAATCCGTCCAGGCTTTCCAGACTTCACTAACCGGGGCTTTGATATCCACGCTGAAAGTGATCTGTTCGACTTCTTCAGTGGTGGAAATCCCACTAAGAATAAGCAATAAAATGATAAGTACCTCAATGATTTTTATTGATTTCATCTCAAACCCTCCAATTCTGTCCGAGATGATATACTTTTTCGCAGACAGATTCCAGTAGGTAAAGTGGGAGCTGGCTTGTCGGGCATAGCCATCGGCGAAGACTGATCCCGGCGATTAAATATTCTCCTGCGGGCTCAGGCCTCCAGACCTGAACCATGAATTGGTTCGGATGAGGAGATCCGAACCCGCCTGAGTGGGAGCCGGCGGAGCAGGTTCTTGTAGTTGGAGCAGGTGTGTCACCTGCTCCGGAACATTTATCCTGGGCACGGGAACAACCCCCCGCATTCTTCTGGCAGAACAATTCGGACGGCATGGCACATACCGACCGACAATAAAGACAATACTGGATAATTTTCCCCCGAGAGTTTATTATTAGTAAAACCTGGTCAAAAAAATAAAAGGAGCAGGAAATGAGGCCTATATTAATTACTTTGTCAGCATTTATCATCCTGGTAGCATTATTTTATGCACCCCTTACAGCCCAGGAGCCGACCGCGGAGAGATCTATAAAGATTAACTTTGAGACCATCGGTGAAGGGCAGCCGATTGTTATGTTGCATGGATTCGGCTATGACCTAAACCAGATGAAAGGCTGCATGGAGCCGCTCTTTAAGGGCAGGACTGGATGGAAACGGATATATATCGATCTGCCCGGGATGGGGCGTTCCACCGGGAAAGAATGGATAAAAGACTCCGATAAAATCCTCGAGATCGTTTCCTCGCTGGTAAATAAGGAAACAGCCCGGCAGAAAATAGTCCTCGTCGGTCATTCCTACGGCGCATATATCGCCCTCGGCCTCTTCCATGAAAGGGCTGCGGAAGTCGATGGACTGCTCCTGATTAACCCGGTGACGATTCCATATACCCAGGATAAAAAAATCCCGCTGAAAACCGTCCTCGCTAAAGATGAAAGCCTGCTCGCTTCAATCCCGCCGGAGGACAGGAAAGAATTCGAACAGATCGCGGTTATCCAGAACAAGCAGGTCTGGGAACGTTTCAAAGAGGAAATACTCCCCGGCATCCGTGCCGCTGACCCCGTTTTCCTCACGAATCTCAGGGCAAAGGGTTACAGCTTTTCTTATAACATTATGGATTTCCGCCCGCTGCTCGATAAACCGGTCCTGATATTCGCAGGCAGGCAGGATTTCATCGTCGGATATAAAGACCCGGTGATTCTCCTGGATTCATTCCCATACGGTGAATACCACGTCCTGGACGATGCCGGCCCGATGCTGCCAATCGAACGGCCGGAGGCATTTAATCACCTTACCGGCAGATGGCTGGACGAGCTGGAGAAAAACTGGAAGGTTCTGCCGCCCGAAACGGAGAAAAAGGCGGATGAAGTCATCACGATAAACGCGCCGGAGCCGAAGCCGGAAGAAAAAAACGAAGTTGAACGACCATAAAAAAGCATACGTATACGCGCTGCTGGCTGTCTTCTTCTGGTCCACCGTCGCCAGCGCTTTCAAGATATCGCTCCGCTACCTCTCGATACTCGACCTCCTGTTATATTCCAGCCTGACTTCCGCGGTAATACTTTTCATCTTTATCCTGAAAAAACGGATGTTGCCGGAGCTGCGGGCTTCTACGAAAAACGACCTGCTACGCTCCGCCCTGCTCGGCGCGTTGAACCCGTTCGTATATTACCTTATCCTCTTCAAGGCGTATTCGCTCCTCCCCGCCCAGCAGGCGCAGCCGCTCAACTTCACCTGGGCTGTGATACTCGTCCTCCTCTCGATCCCGATCCTCGGTCAGCGGATAGGGATAATCAGCATTGTAGGCGTCTTCATCAGCTTTGCGGGCGTGGTAGTGATCGCTACGGAAGGGAATCCGGCGGCGCTGAAATTCAAGGAGCCGCTCGGCGTTGCGCTGGCGCTCATCAGCTCCCTCTTCTGGGCGTTGTATTGGATTTATAACACAAAGGATAAACGCGACCCGCTCATCAAGCTCTTCCTCGGGTTTGGGTTCGGATTTATCTTTATACTCATCACGAAGCTGATAGCGGAAGGTTTTGCCCTGCCCTCTCCGGCAGGCCTCGCAGGCGCTATTTACGTTGGCATCTTCGAGATGGGCCTCACCTTCGTCCTCTGGATGAACGCCCTGAAACTCGCGAAGACCACCGCGCATGTGAGCATCCTCATCTTCCTCGCCCCGTTTCTTTCATTTATCTTCATCAATATCTTCGTCGGCGAAAAAATACTGATCTCCTCCATCCTCGGCCTCGCTTTCATCGTAACAGGAATACTTGTGCAAAAGTTTGACGACAGGCAATAATATAATATAATTGTTAATAAGTATTACTAACTAACTGTATTAACTTAGATGAAACAGGAGATTAGATCATTTGTGATGAGAAGCCATCAAAATTCCCTTTATTATCTGATCTAGAATTACAACCAGTTTCAGAAGGATTAATTTATCGCTGGAGTCAGATGTACCATTCATTGTTACTTTCTGAAAAGTTACCTCAACAAAATAAAAACTGGATCGATGAAACAGTTAATAATGCAACACTTGAATCTTTTTTAATACATCTAAGAGCAATGTTAGAATTTTTTGATTATAAACATAAATTCAAGGATAACGATAACTATTTAACACAAAGAGTAAATATATTATAGTTCTATGAACCGAATCGAGGGAAGAAGAAGGAGTGGTCAGAATATTGTGAACTATGGCAAAGACTTTTTTTAAATTCTACTTGGGAAGTGTATTATAGGAATGATCCCCAAAAGACTTTATTTTCCATTAGGTATCAAGATCTTAAAGACAATATAAATGCTCATTTAGCTCATAC
>JAFGBY010000173.1 GCA_016932915.1 Acidobacteriota bacterium
CTAAGATAGACAGGAGTACCTGGGAGAAGCGGTGGAGGAGTATGCAGCTGCCGGGGGAATTGGATTTGAATACCGATTCGCGGTACCAGAACATCGCGATTTCTTCTGAACATGGACAGAATAGCCTGTATACAAACTGTAAATATAATTATTCTTTCCCCGATCCATGGAGTTCTGCGCAATTTGCCCACCTGGTAATGTCCTCCCATAGCAAGCCCCGGGATATCCTGATAATTGGCGGGGGTGCGTTTGATCTGGCGCGGGAGATACTGAAATACACGGTAGATTCGCTGGATTATGTTGCGTTTGATCCTGTTTTGATTTCCATTATGGAAGAGTACCAGGGCAGGATTTCCGATAAAAGATTTCATCTGAATTTAAGTGATGGAAGGGAGTATGTAAAAGACCTGGCAGATTCAGGAGATGAAAAATATGATATTGTCATTCTTGATATCCCAGAACCCGATACTGCAATGATGAACCGTTATTATACCCAGGAGTTTTACAAACTTCTTTCTAAAATCATGAGAAAAGATGCGTTCATTGTAGTGCAGGCCACATCGCCTGTAAATTACTTCGGGGATATCACCTCTCGATATACCGGTGCGATTTATCATACACTGAGGTCCGTATTCCCGGCCATTGGATTTGCACCTGATGGTAATATCATATTTTTTGCTGGCAAGACCGAGGGAGCAGTTGATATTTCGCCAGAGAAACTCACTGCAAGGTTTAAAAAAAGGCGCATTAAAACCGAGTATTTTAACGCTCTATTGTTCAGGCAGCTCCTGCCTGAGGAGAGGATTGAATATACCCGGGAAAATTTGGTAAAGACCGAAGATGTTATCCTGAACCATGATGACCGTCCGAGCGCATATTTCCTTAATCTAATCCTCTGGGATTCCTATTCCGGGTCGAAGCTGACACCGATTATGAAGTTCCTGTATAAAAATGGTACTCTTATCCTAATCCCCTCTGTTTTTCTTTTTTCCATCATCTGGTTTTTCAGGCAGAAGCGGAGGAACCTGTTTAACATCGGTGGCGGGATAATGTACATCATGTTCAGCACGGGTCTCTGGAGTCTGGCGGAAACGCTCCTATTGGTGATGATGTACCAGAGCTATTTCGGTTATATCTACAGGGATATCGGGCTGATGATCGGCCTGTTCATGTTCGGCCTCAGTTCAGGCACATTCTTCTCAACACAGGTTATATCAGACAAACCCTCGGTTAACTCCACCAGGGCGCTTCTTGTTTCGGAATTTGCGATCATCGGGATTGTTGCATTACAGATTTTGTTGATTATATTCGGACTGGTTTCATTCAAATTTATCTATTTTATATTGATTTTCTTGTGCGGAGTGGCAACAGGAGCGCAATACCCGTTCATTAACAGGATCCTTATCGAAAAAGGGATGCCTGTGGGGAAAACCGCTGGAATGATCGACAGCATGGATCACCTTGGCGCGTTTGCCGGGGCCCTGCTGACAAATATAATACTGATTCCTCTCCTGGGGATTATGACTACGCTTATTCTACTGGCAGTGTTAAAAGCGAGTGGAGATGGAGTATTTACATCAAAGCATCTATCTTGAGTATCTAAAACTTGATCGATTTCATCTGTTCCCTGACTTTTGTTTCACCACGCCAGGTCATGTAAATCAGTGTGAAAATGGCAATTGATGCCAGAAGAAGCAGTAATCCGGTCGCAGTATCTTTGAATATCAGGCTTCCGATACCAAAACAAGTGCAGAATATCGCTATTACCCCGAATATCCATTGAAGAAGATTCCTTACCAGGAACGGATTCCATTGAATATCAGGATATTTGGTATATATAGGTTTCCAGCCGAGTGGGTAAGGTTTTACTTTTGTGCAGAACTCGACCAACCGTTTTTCTCCTGATGGTTTTGTAAAGATTGTTACCAGAATCCACACGACACTGCATATTGCGACGATACATATAAACCGATAGCCGTATTTCATATTGCCGATATATTCTGCATATTTATTCAAAAAGACAAATTTTCCACCGAAAATTGATGATGCGATTATATCAGATATCTTGGGGGAGAATATTGAACTTGCCACTCCTGAGGCTATCAGCGCAGATATTTCTGACCAGGCATTGATCCTCCACCAGAACCAGCGCGCAACAATAAGAAAACCGTATCCCGCGGTCAGTGTAGCCAGGTAGTACCACGCCTGGCTGACTGAATCCAGGTTATATGCGATAAACACTGCAAAGAGCAGCATAAAGACCGTGCTTATCTGTGAGATATGAACGTAATGTTTTGCTGTGCCGTCTTTTTTTATAAATCGTTTATACAGGTCGTTTACTATAAATGCGGCGCCAAAGTTTATATGAGTATCGACAGTTGACATGAAAGCCGCCATCATTGAGGCGAGCATCAATCCCAGTAAGCCGGTCGGCAGGAGCTTTGCCATCAGTAATCCATAAGCCTGTTCAGGCTGGCCTACATTGGGGAAAACCAATATAGCGACAACTGCAATGACTATCATTGGCCAGTAGTTAATGGCAAATGCAGTTACGGAGAAGAGCAGGGTGGAGAAGGATGCATGTTTTTCGTTTTTCGAAGCGACAATCCGCTGATGGATTGCCGCAGGCGGGTTCGACCACCATTTCATAGTAATGAATACAATAAATGTGATAAAAAAATCAGAATGAACCGAAGGGAAGAAACTGAGCCTTTGTTTAGCCTCTGCAGCGCCATATAATTTTGTGAAACCTGCTGTAATATTGTCAAGGCCGCCAATGTATTTCCATGCAAAAATTGAAAGTGTGACTACGCCGATCAGCCCTATAAAGAACTGGATGAAATCTGTGGCGACGATTCCCCACATACCTGAAAGGGTAGTGTAAAAAAGGGTGAACCCGAGTATGACAAGTAATGTAGTATTAGGATTAAAGCCAATGACGTCTTTGGAAATAATCATAACCGCTTTAATAATCCAGCCGAGTGTGATGGCATTAGCGAATATACCAAAGTAAATGCTCTTGAAACCACGAAGGAACGCTGCACCGTTTCCGTCGTATCGAAGCTCGATGAGCTCGGCAAAAGTTATAACCTCAGATCTTCGAAGCAAAGAAGCGAAGATGAATGCTCCCATTGCGCCTGCTCCGCCTAGAACGAATGACCAGGCATACCATACTCCGGGGATGCCGTTGGCTGCAACCATGCCGGTTATACCAAGAGGTGTATCGATAGCGAATGCGCTTGCTGCCATGGTGATCCCGGCGAGCCACCAGGGGAGGTTTCTTCCGGCGACGAAATACTCATCGATATTTTTCGTGCCTCTCTTCGAGAATATGATCCCGATTACAATAGTAAATGCCAGATAGGCATATATGATTATCCAGTCGATTCTATGTAAATGCATGCGAAGAGTATAATGTCGGCAAATAAAAAATCAAAGAATAATCACTGTATACTAATAATTTCCATTCAATATATCAAATGATCAGGTTGTATGTTATAAATATCCTAACATGGGAGGTCTCTTATGAAGATAAACAGGTTAAGTGTATTCATTCTTTTTCTGATTTTTACATCTTTTTTTGGGTATTTCTTATATGCAGAGTCTAATGCGATAGCAGATGAATCATCTGGAAATGTCTATACAGATCCCGGTCATAAATATTCATTAACTCCTCCTGTTGGATGGACAGAAGTTACTCCCGGGAAGATGCCTGCAGAGATAGTAGAGAAATTACCGGATAACCTTAAACAGGTTATAAAAGATGGGTCACCTGCAGAAGTTATGTTCATGTATTTTGGAGACGATAAATTCCTGGGATCGAATCTTAATATTATAAATGTTGCCCAGGCGGCTGGTATAGAGTTTAATGATTTCACATTCAATTTGTTCAAATCCGAGATAATTAAATCATACAACCAGATGGTGACGGAAGGATATCAAATGCTGGATAATCGTATGATAGAAATAAATGGTATTAAGGCTGCCTATTTTGAAAACCGGTTTACCCTTGAGGGGCAAGTCTTTAATAATATCCAGGTCTGTATAGCATCCTCATACGGTATGTTTATTCTTACTTATACAGTTATGGGCGGAGCCCTGGACGACATTTCAAAGGCAATGGTAGCAAAAAGCTATAATACTTTTACAGTTATGTAATATAGAAATCACATAACAATTCTGGATCTGTTGTCCTTCAATCAAACTGAATTGGATTATTTCAGTAATCCATATTCTTCGAAGAATTTCATCAATGCCTGGTTGAACTGTACCGGGCTTTCAAGCTGCATGAAGTGGCCAACGCCTTTCAAAATTTCGAGTTTTGAATCTCCAGCTATTTCCGCCAACTCTTCAGATGTGTTGTTATCAGGATCCGGGGCATCAGTACGTATCAAAAGCAAAGGAACTTTTATTTTGTCATCAATCCAGACTTCTTTTTGAAACATGTTCTCTATCGAACTTGCCCTGACGTAATCCGGAGCAGATAACATTTCTTTTATAATCCATTCTTTTAAATCTGCCGGAGACTCTGTGACGAACATACTGCTTATAAACATCCTGATAAATTCTTCATTATCCTTTTTCTTAAAATTCTGTACTAGAGTCTCCCTGTTTTGTTCCATCTGCGTATCAATATTGAATCGTAGGTAAAAATCTACCATAACAAGCCCGGCTGTTCTCTCGGGATATCTCCTGTAAAACTGCCTGACTACTACTACGCCCATACTGTGCCCGATGAGTATAGCTTTCTCGGTTTTTTCCTGATCCATTACTGCTTTGATAGAATCAGCATACAGGTTCATATCGTAGGATATTTCCGGTTTATCACTTTTACCGTGACCTGGCAGGTCGAGGCTGATCACCTTGAATCCGGATTTAAAATATTCAACCTGTTTTGCCCAGAAATCCTTGTTGCATGTCCAACCATGGATAAAAACCAGGGTCTTCGCGCCATCACCCTCTACATTGTAAATGACCTTACCGGTTTTGAAATCGGCGGACTTCTCAATCCCCAACGTTAAAGATGTAAGACTGAGTGAAAAGAGAACTAATAATACAAATGATGCAAATCGCTTTTTGCGCATAGATTTCTCCCTTCAGAAGTTATTCTATAAAACCTTGTTCCTTGAAGAATGTCATTAAAGACTGGTTGAATTTATCCGGTTTTTCCAGGTGCAGGAAATGGCCTACGCCTTCCCATATCTCGAGTTTTGAATTGGCGGCGACATTTTTAACATTTTCAGCAGTATCCGGGGAAAGCTGAGCGGTTTTTGCACGGATAACCAGCACCGGGACATCTATTGTATCATCAATCCATACTGCCCGTTTCCATAGGTTCTCAATGGAGCTTGTTCTTACATGAGTGGGAGCTGCGAGCATCTGAGTGATGACCCATTCTTTTATTTCGTTTGGTGATTCTTTTACGAACATATTGCTGAGGAACATCCTGATGAAAGCTTCGCTGTTTTCTTTCTTAAATGAAGCTACGAAGTTGCCCATACCTTTTTCCATCTCGGGAGTTACATTGAATTTAAGAAAAGAATCAACCATCACGAGTGCTTGAGTATTTTCAGGATATCTTCTGTAGAATTGCCTTGCAACAGATACACCCATACTATGGCCTATTAGAATAGCTTTATCGATTTTCTCCTGATTCATAACAGCCTTAATGGAATCTGCATAAAGGTCCATACTGTATGAAACTTC
>JAFGBY010000174.1 GCA_016932915.1 Acidobacteriota bacterium
GGATATTGCAGTAATTCCTGGATATCTTGAGAATCCTTAGAGCGTAAGGTTTCCATAATCTTCTGTTGTAATTCTTCCGGTAGTTCGGAAACAATATCAGCAGCATCATCGGAGGACATTTCCTGCAATATTTTATTAATATGATCAACTGACATTCCTCTGAACAACTCGACAGCGACTTCATTTTCCAGTTCGCTGACAACTTTAGATGCCAGAGTAACATCACTCGTAGCCAGAAGACTGAATAGCTTCTTTCTTTGAGGCGGGATGAGCAACTCCACTAATTGGGCAAGATCCGCTTCATGCAGTTTTAGAATGATAGCCAGAACGCGTTTTGTGGCGCCCTGATCCAGCATTTTCTCAACTGAATTCCTGATAACTTCAAACTGATATCTGTTCATACCATCACCTCAAATAGAATCAGGTCTTTGATAATCTTTACGTTTTAAATATATCATAATTATAGTATTTAACAATGAGGGTTCATTTGATATTTTGACTTTTCTAATTGTTAGCTTAAAATATATAATAGAATAATAATTTGAAAGGGACGGGAATTACGATGGTAACCAGTGACTTTTTAAAAACAGTGAAAAAAGGCGAAGATTTCATTGAAAAAGCGCAGGTCAGAGTTTTAGATCAACTCCACGCTAAACTTCTTTTAAGATGCCGCTGGAGTGGACTTAAAAAAAATGAGTATAAAGATATCGGGGAACAGAATATTCTTTATTGCCGCAAAGGTTATAATTCACTGATTCCGTTGTGCATCCAGAACGAAAAAAGATGCGCATTTTTTACTGATAATAATCCGAGTGCTGATCCGAATTTTGTCGATAAAATCGACGAAGAAATAAAAAAGCGCAACAGCTGATTTCTTATACCTGATCCGGCTAACAATAGAATGCAGTTTTAAAATTTCCCGATATTAGCTAAAGATTTAAATAAGAATAACCTGCTATACCTGGATGGTCAGGATTGAAAATTGTTAATTTTATAAAAAAACATATCTTCACCGGAATTTTGGCTCTATTACCGGTAATCGGTACATTTTGGGTTTTATCGATAATCTATAATTTCTTTGCTGATTTAAACGTCTCTTTCATTGAAGATATAATAGGTTTTCAAATCCCCGGGATTCAGATCATCTTCGTTATCATTGTTTTATTCCTGATTGGATTCATAGTAAATACCTCGATTGGGAAAAGTATATTCAAATACAGTGAAGTCTTATTGTCAAAAGTTCCAATGGTGAGGGGCGTTTACGGTGGTATCAAGCAACTTACTGATACACTTACATCCAAAAATGAAGGGGAAGATGCGAGAGTTGTTTTGGTTCAATACCCAAGGGTTGGATTGTGGCAGCTGGGTTTCGTTACAAATGAGGCGTGGAGTGCAATACAGGAAAAAAGCGGAGCGAACCTGATTAATATTCTTATGCCGACCTCACCTAATCCCACAGGTGGTATGCTGATACTGGCACCGAAAGAAGATATAATTCCACTCGATATGTCATATAACGAAGGTATGAAGTATGTAGTCTCAGGCGGTGTAGTTACTCCTGAGGATTTCAATAAAGATAAGCAATAAGTATTACCCGGGAGAGAGAAAATGAAAAAAGAAAAAATATCCCCGGAAGAAAAAATCAGGGTACCTCGTTGGAGTTTTGCCCGAGGTTCAATATCCTATTTTTTCCTGGCAGCTGTAATTGCAATTGCATTGCTTTTCGGCATCTTTGATCCTTTAACAATGGATTCAGAGAAAATAATACTCGGATCATATGGTGACTACCAGATTATCGCTAATAAACAGGGGATGAATGTCTATGAAGTGACTTTACAATTTAAAGGAAATGAAAAAGACAGTGAACCAGTAGAAATCGATAATATTAAAAACATCATGTGGATAGCGGCCCAAACTTTCGAAATACAGAGTTTTCATCCAATCGAAGAAAATGGAAAGACTTACGGGTTGATAATTACTACTAAATAAAGTATTTCATCATATATCAACCAAGATACTTTAAAGCAATATATAAAACAAAAACCAGGAGGAAACCATGAAGCTAAAATCAGTTCTTTTTATTTCAATACTAATAATTACAATGCTTTCTATGAACAGCATTGCAACTAAGTCGGGAAAGTTTATAACTGAACCTGTAATAAAAGATATATCAAAAACAATGACTGATAAATTCGGCGCAGATCAACAGATCCGGATCGAAAAAGGAATCAAACAGGTCGCCGATTTATGGGTAAAAGAAGATGGTTCGGTTGAAGACTTTAAAAATTTCTGTGTCGGAAATTTCATCGCAGAACCGGATAAACTCGATAAACTTTTCGACAGATTGAACCGAAATTTCGAGATATTAATTGGTGGTTTGGTGGATATAAACCGGGATCTAAGACGGCCGTTAGTTCTCAACTGGGGAGAACCACTGAATATTGATTATACTTTTGCCTCCTATTCCCCGTTTGCTCATATAAACAGCGATTTCTTTAATAACAAGCTGGCATTTATAATTCGCCTCAATTTCCCCTATTACACACTCGAGCAGAAGACTGAACTGGGTAAAAACTGGGATACAAAACAGTGGTCTTATGCAAGGATGGGCGATAGATTCAGCACCCGCATACCAGCAGAAGTTAACCAGGAAGTAAACACGATTCTATCCGATGCTGATCATTATATTTCCACATACAATATCTATATGGGGAACCTTGTAGATGAAAATATGAAAAAATACTGGCCAGCTGATTTATTCCTGATCACTCATTGGGGAATTCGTGATGACTTGAAAGCACGTTACAGCGATAAGGACGGCCTAAAACAACAGGAAATTATTTTCGCAGTAATGGAAGATATTATCACCCAGGATATTCCAAAGGATGTAATAAATTCCAACAAATATCTTTGGGACCCGGTAGCTAACAAATTATATAACCTTGATGGAAAAGAAATTCCTTTCGAACGCGAACCAGATACTCGTTATCAGGTACTTTTAGATACTTTTAAAACCGCTTTACTATTGGACCCGTATAATCCTGAGCTTCCAAATCATATTAAACGCAAATTTGAAGAAGATAGGGAAATACCTGAAAAAGATGTCGAGAAACTTTTCGTAGATTTCATTTCTTCGGATGAAATCAGGAAGATCGGCAAATTAATTGAGAAGAAACTCGGACGAGAACTTCGTCCATTTGATTTATGGTATACAGGTTTCCGTCCATCAGGAAGCATCACTGAAGAAGAACTGGATAAAATCGTCTCAGCGAAATATCCGAACGCTGAAGCTTTCCAGAAGGATATGCCAAATATCCTACAAAACCTTGGATTCAGTAAAGAACAAGCGGAGTTTCTTGAATCCAAGATACAAATTGAAGGATCAAGAGGAATCGGGCATGCTTCCGGTGCGGAAAGAAGAGATATGTATTCGAACCTCAGGACAAGGATTCCTGAAGCCGGATTGAATTATAAAGGATGGAATATCGCTATACACGAATTCGGGCATTGCGCCGAGCAGACTCTAACACTTCACAAGGTTCCTAATTATGCAATGCATGGAATCCCGAATACTGCATTGACCGAGGCATTTGCTTTTGTATTCCAGGCGCGTGATATAGAGCTGCTTGGCATCAAACAAGATACATCTATGCAGGAGCATATGAAAGCCCTACATAGTGCATGGTCTACATATGAAATAATGGGAGTTTCACTTGTAGATATGCAGGTCTGGCACTGGATGTACGAACACCCGGAAGCAACAGCTGCAGAATTGAAAGAAGCTGTTATCAGGATAGCTAAAGATGTCTGGAATAAATATTATGCAGATGTATTCGGTACAAAAGATGAGATAATCCTTGCGATATATTCACATATGATAGATTCGACTCTCTATCTTCCTGATTACCCGATTGGACATGTTGCTGAATTCCAGATGCACAAATACATGGAAGGCAAGAACCTTGGTGAAGAAATGGTAAGGATGTGTTCGGCTGGTAGATTGGTGCCTCAACTCTGGATGCAAAATGCTGTTGGGAGCCCACTCTCCACAGAACCAATGCTTAAAGCTGTAAATGAGGCTTTGAAAATCATCAAGTAAATTCAAGATTTATAAAAACTACAGGGGAAGCCTGGAGCTTCCCCTTTTTTATTA
Organism: Acidobacteriota bacterium; assembly: GCA_016932915.1. GTDB lineage: Bacteria > Acidobacteriota > DATKUA01 > JAFGBY01 > JAFGBY01 > JAFGBY01. The sequence goes on from JAFGBY010000174.1 coordinate 4,154, forward strand.
AAAACGTATTGGATACTTATAACATTCTGATTTAAATCAGCGTCTGTTCATCTCCCTACCGATCCATACGACCTCACCTACAATAATCTCTGATAAAGATTTTTCTGCGACCGAAATCTCGATCGATTCAAAAGAAGCAAACCTGTTCTCACATGTAATCTTCAGGATACCCTTATCAAGATTACAATATTTTACGGAACCGCCTTCATCCAGGTTTACCGCATATATACCGTTTCTTCTTGTTTTCTCGAACGGCTTTCTGTCAATTAATAATAAATCACCCGGGAAAATTACTGGTATCATAGAATCCTGGTCTTTTCCGACTTCAATTAATATAGGGTCGGAAAATTTTCTAAGAAAAGAAGCGGTAAAGAATCGAGTCTCATTCCAGTTTCCAGAAATCGGAAGTGGACTGCCGGCTGCAATTTTATCCTCCATAAGAGGGACTTCTATAGGTTCCGAATTTGTTGTTGTAACGATAGTTTTTTCAAACCTCGTTTCCCCTGTTGATACTTCAACCAAACTACCTGCCGCTGATGAAAAAACCAGGTTTAGTGTGAATGCAGGGAGAAGAGATTCCCATTTCATCAATGGAGAAAGAATTTCCAGCAAATAATTATCATCTTCAAGATCAAGAGAAGGTGAAGCCAGTATTTTATGCAAAAAATCTATATTTTTTTTCGCTTCGCTCATCTGTTTTGCGGTCGATTCATAATACTCAATCGTACCACTGAGAATTCTCGATACTATAAGCATTTCCATACTTCCGAATGAAAACTGTATAATCTCGGAAAAAATTCTCTTTCCTATACGTCTATCGCCGCTGTACTTATCCTGTAAAAATTTTCTCAAAATCGGATATTTAGGTTTCGGAGGACTAAAATATTTCTTCGCGTTTTTAGGGACTTTATCATAGTTCAACGCCATTAAGGCTTCTTCCTGGTCAATACCCAAGGCCTTGGCGATTTTAATAGCATTCTTAGGTGAGGGAAGCCTGTTGCCAAGCACGATTCTCGATATCAGGTCTGGGCTGACATCAGACCATTCTGCTGCTTTTTTATATGTGATTTTCTGTCGCTTTACAGCATCCGAAAGTAAAATAGCAAATTTATTCATGATTTCACCTCTACTTAATTATACACAAAACGGCGACAATATGTCAATATTTATCATTGCATGCTTGACATTTTGTCCCTGTATAAGTGTATGATGTCGATTGAAGTGAAACGAGGAGAAATCAAAATGGCAGGTAATTGTAACGTAAGTATCTTTCCTGAGAATGGATATAGAAATAATAAATATATAAGGAAAGAAAAACCAAATAAAATGATAACTTGTGATTATTGTGGTGCTGATTACTCTCTGGAAAATTATCTGGAAGATAAAAATCTATGTCCGGATTGTAATATCTACTATGGTATCGTTGAAGAGGTATATAGAAATTTATGTACCACACAAAACGACATTATGTCGCTCTTTGTTCATCTAAAAAAAAGAGACATACTTACTGAGCCATCAAGACAAATTCTACAAAAAATCTATCAGTCTCTCTATTCAATAAAGAGGGACATATCAATCAGGAGGGGAATATGAGGGAAACTATAAAATTCGTTTATAAGCAGGGTGTGGAAGAAATTATCGAATTAATCAAAGATGAATTCACACGGAAAGCTGCGCGTAACCGTTGCCGTAGATGTAAAAAGTATGAGTTTAATAAAATGTACTGGAATTGTCTGGAATGTGAATTCTGCTGCCACCTGATAAACCATCATCTCCACGAACGAGACGAATTAGGCGCTCGCATTGGTCTTATCGACCGTGAAATCAACAATATTTTTGTAAAACATTTTAAAGAACAAATCAGGGAAGCAAAAACTGACTCCAAAATCGGCTCTGATAATTTTTTATATGAAAAAACATTGCGACTTAAATAGGAAAACCAAAAATGGATTTGACAAATCAATTTGAGTTAATGATTGAAGATTTCAGGTATATTAGGCATCAAATATTCCAGATCGGGAGACCAGTATCAATCGCAGCATCTATCTTTTCTTCCGAAATCGCTTCAATTCATATCTTCAATGGAACGTTAAAAGGTTATACGACTCAAAAAATAGGATTAGATCTCACTGAAGCTGTGACCATAAACAACATAAAGGTAAACCAGCCAAAACCGAATATTGCCTATATAACATTGACATATGAAAACAATCTCAATCATGACAAGGTATTACTGGATGCGCCTTCTCTAGCAGCATTTAATGCATTTGACAAGGAAATTGGACTCATACTTAACGAAATCCATTAAGATTGGAGCAGACAATGAAAGAACTAAATACTGAGGAGCAATTGCTGGATGAAACAGCAGCAGAAATTGTAGAACAGCTTGATACAAATCAATCCTTTGAATCAGAAAACACAGAACCTGAAACAGGCGAAAACAAGAGCCTTATTGACCTTGAAGCTGAATATATGCAGACAATTGAAGATCTGCGGAATAAATTATCCAACCTTGAAAAAATGAAAACTCAGGAGATGAACGAAATCAAAGATAATCTGAAGCGCAAAGAGATAGATGAACTTATACTCAATTCAGCCGCACAACATAACTTTATCCAGCCGGAAGACGCTAAAATTTTTCTCTCGAATATAATTCGTGTTTCTGGTGAAGAGGTATACATAGATAATAAAAAGATAATCCCGCGTAAATTAGATGAATCCATCCATCAACTCATCACAGAGCTAGGGCAACAGAAAACACATCTTTTAAATAAAAGATGGAAAAGCGGTTCAGGAGCAGGTGCATCAGAAATAAATGAAATCAATGAAAGACGAGAATTAAATTTTAAAAACTTCAAGGATCGGAAAATCTTTGAAGATGAATTGAAAAAAATGGGATTGCCGATCATCAATCCCGTCGAATAAAAGGAGACATTATTAATGGCAAATGAAACAACCACTACTACCTTAACCGAGATAATCCAGCGTGAATCGTACCAGGCAGCAGCATATGCATACCAAGCTGTTGCTGTGATGCCCGCATTGGTAACGCGTGCCGATCTCTCTGGCAGACCTACACTGACAGCCAGGTTCCCCGTTTTTAATTCGCTGACTGCTGAGGCAGTTTCAGAAGGATCGGACTATACAACCAACCAGGCGATTGATACCGGTAACAGTGTGGATGTAATTGTATCGGAACATATTGTACGCCTGATGGTTACAGATTTATCGGAAGAAGCAGCAACGCTTGACCTTGCCCGCGTACGTGGTATCCAGATAGGTAAAGCGATGGCTGAGAGAGTAGATAAAGACCTGACTACATTATTCAGCGGCTTCGATATTTCTCAAGGAAGCGCGGAAGGTAACCTCACCGTTTCTCTTTTCCAACAGTCTGTGATCGAACTTGAGAAAAATAATATCCCCCGGCCATATTATGCGGTTCTTCATCCCAAACAGTGGGGAGATTTAATCGGTAGCCTTGCATCATATAATACATTCGGCGAAACAGGCGAGGAAGTAATCAAGACCGGCCGAGTCGGCAGGCTGCATGGAGTCGAAATCTATATATCCGGTAATGTTCCCACCGCCACAGTGGAAAGCAGCACTGTTTATTCAGGCGCAATATTCAATCCCGAAGCTATAGCTTTCGCTTTTAAGGGTTCAATCCCGGCAATCGAAGTTCAGCGTGATGCTTCCTTAAGAGCTTTTGAAGTAATAGGCACCGGTATCTGGGGAGAAGCGGAATATCGTGGTGGCCCAGCAGCCAACGGCATTGGCGGTGCAGGTATTAACCTTTATTCCAATTCCACCTCTTAATAATAAGAGATAAAAGAGATGAATCATAAACAACTGGAAAAACTGATTGCTGATGATAAACACGGTATCTATTCCAAACCAAGTGGAGACCTGGTTGTTCTTCCAATCAGGCGCCATCATGACTGGCTGGCAAAAGAGATGGAACTCATCGGGGAAGGTAGCCGAATAGACGATAAAGAGATAAAAAAACAGGTTCTGGAACAAAAGAAAGAAAAAGAAAAAAAAGCAAAGAAATTAATTAAAAAATACGGGGAAGAGATTTTAGAAGATTTACCGCACCTGTTTCAGGGTGTGAACCTACAATCTATATCAAAAGATACTAAATAACCTCCATATCTCCTGTTCATTAGCCCGGGGTTCTCCCCGCCCCGGGCCTCCCTTTTATTTCACAATTCTGAACACTTTGCCCGACGGTTCATTTTGCTTCAACACAGGGCGGCGCTTAGTATTTTTGATAAATTCCTTTGTCCTGTTATAAATCGATTTTGTATCCAGGCCATATTTTTTATCCAGTACTGAGACTTCGCCGTGTTCGATGTCGATATCCGGCAAGCCTATCCGTAAAACCGGTATATTCTCCTGGATATTAGTACTTATAAATTCCGTTATGTACCCACCCATTCCACCGGAGAGTACGTTATCTTCAATCGTGATAACCCGGCCGCTGGTTTGAAGCTCATTAATAATTAGATTTTCATCCAAAGGTTTTAAATACCGGAGGTCGACAACAGATACTTTTATCCCTTCATGCACCAATTCCTTGGCAACTTCCAAGGCTGGGTAAACCATCCTGCCCAGGGCAAATATTACGGCATCTTCGCCATGTTTTAATTTCTCCGCAGTACCTGGAGTAATATTCCTCAGTGGGCTGTCAATAGGTACACCGATACCGTTACCTCTGGGATAACGGATAACGAAAGGTTTGTCATAATTTGTAGCTGTATATAAAAGATGTCGAAGCTCGTTTTCATCCCTTGGAGAAGCAATGGTGAAATGAGGTATCATGCGTGTGAATGAAAGATCATAAACTCCATGATGTGTGGGGCCATCCGCACCGACCAGGCCCGCCCTGTCAAGAGCAAAAACTATCGGTAATTGCATTAAGCTGGCATCATGGACCAATTGATCGAAAGCTCTCTGCATAAAGGTGGAATATATAGCAACAACAGGTTTCATTCCCCCTAACGCAAGGCCCCCGGCAAACATCACCGCATGCTGTTCAGCGATACCAACATCAAAAAACCTGTCCTGGAACTTTTCACTGAACTCTTTTAATCCTGTACCCTCTCGCATAGCAGCCGTGATGGCGACAACCTTCGGATTTTTCTCAGCTATTTCGCAAAGCGTTTTACCAAAAATATTAGTATAAGATGGAGGTTTCGGTTCGGAGGATTTCTTGAATTGACCGGTTTTAATATCAAATGGGCTTGCGCCGTGAAACGCCTCGTTCATTTCTTCTGCAGGTTTGTAACCCTTTCCTTTTTTTGTAACCACATGGAGCAGTATAGGGCCTACATTTGTTTTCACCTGTTCAAAAGTCTTTATTAGCCCTTCAATATTATGACCATCCTCCGGCCCAACATACTTATATCCCAGTTCCTCAAATAGCATTCCCGGAACAAACATTCTCTTCAGAAGATGCTCAAAAGCCCGTGCCATTGAAACCATAGAGTCCCCAATCCCGGGAATACCTTTTAGCATTTTTTTCATCTTGCGGTTAAAGCGGATATAAAATTGGCCGGAAATAATACGGTTAAGATATCCTGCGATCCCGCCTACATTTTTTCCTATGGACATTTCATTATCATTGAGAACCAGGATTACCCTCTTCTTCATATGGCCTACCTGGTTCAGGGCTTCAAGAGCGATTCCAGCGGTTAGAGCTCCATCGCCACACACAGCCAGGATATTATTATCCTCGCCATTAATATCCCTGGCGACTGCCATCCCAAGCGCTGCTGAAATAGAAGTACTTGAGTGGCCTGTATTTAAATGATCATACTGACTTTCTTCAATTTTCGGGAAGCCGGAAATACCACGATACTGCCTCAGTGTATGAAAAGAATCCTTACGACCCGTAATAATTTTATGTGTGTAGCATTGATGACCGACATCCCAAACAAGCCGGTCTTTTTTAAAATCAAATACATAATGCATCGCAAGCGTCAGTTCAATTACACCGAGGTTTGATGCCAGGTGTCCTCCGTTTTTACTTACTGTCGTTATGATCAGCTCACGGATTTCCCCCGCCAGCTGTTTGAGCTGTTTAAAATTCATCTTTTTTATATCATCAGGACTATTTATCTTGTCCAATAAACGCGCCATTTAATTGCTCCTTTGCAGAAGGTATTCAACTATATAATACAACCATGGGATGTTATCTCCAAATCCTTCAGCTATTTTAAACGCCTCATCACTCAACCGGCTTAATTCAGACACTGATTTTTCCATTCCGTGAACAGACGGATAAGTCGCCTTACCCTGCGCGGCATCCTTACCGCCTGTTTTTCCCAGTTCTTCAGAAGTAGCAGTCACATCAAGGATGTCATCCTTTATCTGGAATGCAAGGCCGATATTCATTCCAAGCTTCGTCAGGTTTTCAACCGATTCCTTATCAGCCAATGAAAGCAATGCTCCTATACGTAAAGAGCTTACGATAAGAGCTGCTGTTTTATTCTCATGAATTCGTTCAAGTTCAAATGGGTTTATTTCCCTGCTTGCAGATTCTATATCAAAAACCTGACCTTTTACCATTCCTCCAATTCCTGCATAACCAGCCAGCTCCCCGGTAGCTTGCAGCAATCTGCTCTGCAGGGATTGTGGTACATCGATTGAACTTATTACCTCAAAAGCGAGTGTGTTCAGCGCATCACCAGCCAGAATAGCAACAGCTTCACCGTATACTTTGTGGCAAGTTGGCTTTCCGCGGCGCAGGTCATCATTATCGAGTGCCGGGAGATCATCATGTATTAAAGAATAGGTATGTATCAGTTCGACTGCGCAGCCTGCCGGGTAGATGATCGCAGGATAAAACTCGAATCCCCTGGCAGCAATAGCTGTCAATATCGGTCGCAGCCTCTTTCCTCCGGCAAAAACCGAATGTCTCATTGCTTTATAAAGGATCTCAGGAGCTTCATCTTCCGGGGGAATCAAGCTATCAAGAGTCTTATCTATCTGTTCTCTCTCGCTATCGAATAATAATTTAAGATTATCACGAGAGGGTTTAATATCATCAAACTTCATTTACACCCCATTTTATTTAAACGGTTCTTCTATCATTTCCCCGTTTTTCTTTACTAGCATGGTCAATTTGCTCTCAGCATCTTTAAGCCGCTCATCACAGAATTTTGCCAGTTTCATCCCTTCCTCGAAGAGTTTCAGTGAATCATCCAGTGGAACTTTGCCTCCTTCAAGTTTATTCACTATTTCTTCAAGTTTTTGCATCGCTTCTTCAAATTTAATATTTTCCATATCCTGTTACTCCCTTGTCCGATCCTCTCGTTTGGCCGCTTTCCCGGCAACAGAATCGAGAATACTTTCCTTAAAAACCGTCCTTATCGTTTCACCAGCTTTTACATCAAATCCACTGCTGATTACTTTATCCCCACCCTCAAACATGGTTATAGAGTAACCTCTTTCCAGGACATTCTCGGGATTGAGGGTTTTCAGCAGCGCAACATTTTTTTCCAGCGAGTGTTTCATTTCTTCCAGAAAAGCGCTGAATTTATATTGAAGCCGTTCGGATACCATATCAAGTTTCTGAGCATAATCCGATAACATGGAAAACGGATCCCTGAATATGGACCTGGCTAAATAACTTTTCAGTGTAAGCCGTTGCATTTCCAGGTTACCAAGCATTTGTTTTTTTAATCTCTCCTGTAAATTAACCAGCTGATCGTTCAGAACAGACTTTTTTTCGATAATCATCTCCGCCGCAGCGGAAGGAGTGGGCGCTGAGATATCAGCGACAAAATCAAGAATTGTTGTATCAATCTGATGTCCAATTGCAGATATTACTGGTGTTTTGGCTTTAAAAACAGCACGGGCGAGGTCTTCATCATTAAAAATCGCTAGATCCTCCGGACTGCCTCCACCACGTGTAATCACAATCACATCCGGTTTAACCCGGTTATCCACATAATCCAGAGCATCAATAATTTCTTTTATTGCAGAGTCACCTTGTACGTGAGTTGGGAATAATATAATTTCCAATCCCGCAAAACGAGCTGACGTAACTTCACGAAAATCTCTTATAGCCGCACCGGTTGGGGATGTGATAAGCCCAATACGTTTCGGAACCTCTGGCAGTTTTTTCTTATGTTTCGTATCGAATAGACCTTCTTTGCTAAGCTTTTCCGCCAGCTTCCTGAACGCCTCCAACGCGGTTCCTTTTCCTGTTTCTTCCATTGCGATTACCTGGAACTGCATCCTGCCTTGAGGCTCATAAACGGTAACTTTACCCCTGGCACGAACCTGCACACCCTCCTCGGGTTTAAAAGTCAGGTAGATATTCTGCTGACGGAACATCACAGCATCAATCTTGGCTTTGTCATCTGATAATGAAAAATAATAATGACCGCTGCTGTGGTGTTTAAAGCTTGTTATTTCCCCCTCGACTGTTATATCAAAATAGATATCCTCCAGGTTGGTCTTGATCCCCAGCATAAGTTCAGAAACGCTATATATATTCGATTCCTCAAAATCGAGATCTATCTGTTCATGATCCATAATGATAATTCTATCTTGAAACCAGAAAAAGGAAAAGAGATTGTCTCAGATAACTGTGAAACAATAGTTTGAATCTGAAATTTCTCAGTATTCATAATATCGACCAATAAAAATGCCGGATTAACTCCGGCATTAAGTTTTTCTGTGAAAAGATATCTAATTTGATACCTTAAAGATCTATTCTAATACAAAAAGTAAAACCTGGTTATAAACTCTTTGATTACAGGTTAAATTTAAGGGCTGCCAGGGCTGACAATCCACCAACACCCTCGTCATCAAGATCGCCTTCGATTGAAACAAAGCTATATATCAGTTCTACACTTGCAGTAATTTTTTCGCTCAGGTCGAAATCCGCGCCAGCTAATATATACGCGCCGAAACCTGAATCACTGAAGTCACCAAATGGTGTATTCTCGCTTACAAAAGCAATATCGAGACCAGCACCGACTTTGGGTCTCCAACCATCAAGTATAAAAATGTAATTAGCACCAAAACGGAGATGGTTAAGGTTAATCTCTATCAACTCTTCAGTAATAGCTGTATTTCCGTTAGCTGAATAGAAATCAAACGCTGCAGCAATTTCAATATTATTAGTAATCATGTAATCTGCATTAACACCAAAAGTCAGACCACCTGAACCATAGAGATCACGAAAATCTTCATCACCCTGATAGAAATAGCCAACTTCAAGGCCAAGTTTAAAATCACCAGCAAAAACCGAACCTGAAAAAATAAAAGCTAACAATATTATTAACGAGATAAAAGTTTTTTTCATAATCATTCTTCTCTCCTGTTTCAAAATATATTCTACTATGAATACGAAAAAATCAAATAAA